>JAFQKM010000273.1 GCA_017396925.1 Clostridia bacterium | reverse complement strand
TTTGAAGTTTTTGGTGAAAAGGGCCGCCATGCCCGCTCGGCCATCGGCGTCTTTTCGCTGCCCATGAATATCCCCGTCGAGATCGAAATGATCGTGGAGGTTCAGGCATGAGCTGGGTAAATGATCTCCGCGCACAAGTGCCCGTCTGCGACACCTGCACCTATCTTGACTGCGCCTACGACTGCGGCGGCACCACCTTTGCCGCCGCAGCAGCCCGGCAGTATTTTACCGACTGGGCCAAGTCGGCGGCCGCCATCGAGCGCGGCGGCCCCGGCCGCAAGACCTTCTTTGATCTGGCCGACCGCACCCGTGAGATGATCTGCGCCCTCATCGGCGCATCCACATCCAAAGGTGTCGCCTTCACCCGCAACACCAACGAGGGCATCTCCCATATCCTCATGGGCTTTGACGATTTCCATGAGGGCGACAACATTCTGGTCTGCGACATCGAGCATCCCTCGGTGCTCATGCCCTGTCTCAATGCACGCAGGCTGCGCGGCATCGAAGCTCGCGTGCTGCCTGCCGAAAAGGGCGAATATCTCCCTGCCGAGCTGTTTATCGATGCCGCCGACGCGCATACCCGCATGATCGTCCTCAGCCATGTCCAGTCGGGCAACGGCTGCAAGGCCGACCTCGAAAAGCTGGGTGCCTTCTGCAAAGAACACGGCATCTATCTCATTGTCGACGCCATTCAGAGCCTGGGCTTCTCGGTCTTTGAGGCCGAGAAATGGGGTGCGTCTGCTGTATCGGCCGGCGGCTACAAGGGTCTGCTGGCCGGCGAAAGCAGCGCTTTCCTGTGGGTCGCCCCCGACCTGCTTCAGCATATCTGGCCCACCTATACGGCCGCCGGTATGGCCATGACGGTCGATCGCACCGATCCGCAGCTCGATCTTGTCTGCACCGATCCCCTAAGCGCACGCAAACTGGAAAACAGCTCGCTGGACGCCCCCGGCATCTATATGCTCCACGCCGGTATTTCCCGGGTATTGGAGATCGGCCCCGCGAATATTCAGGCCCATATCCGCAGCCTCTACGAAAGGCTGTGGGACGGCCTCAAGGCACTGGGGATCGATCCGGTCACACCCCGCGAAGAAAGCGGCTCCTGCGCCGCCGTGGCCTTCACCACCCCCGACAAGGATGCCTTCTTTGAAGGCATGAAGGCCCGCGGTATCGTCCTCACCAATTCCCGCCTGCTGCGTATTTCCCTCGGCGCATTCAATACGGAGAAAGATGTCGAAACCGCACTGGCCGCGGCGAAAGAATCTCTGTAATCAAAACAAAAAAGCCTGTCCACAAGCTGTGGACAGGCTTTTCTTATATTTTCGTATTTTCAAAGCGTTTCGAGGGTCAGATCAGAAACCGCCCTTTTCGATGAAATCGACGGCCATCTGGGCAAAAACAGCGGCCATATTGGGAATAACGCTCTCTTCCAGCACAAACTTGTTGCTGTGCAGGCCGAACTTGCCCTTGGTCTCGGGTGTGGCGATGCCGGCAAAGACATAGGCGCCGGGAACGCGGGTGATATACTCGGTGAAGTCCTCGCCGCCCAGATGGGGCATCAGGTCTTCCTTGACCTTGTCGGCACCGAGGATCTTTGCGCCGGCATTGAGGGCAAAGGGAATGGCCTCGGGGGTGTTGATGACCGCTTCGCCATAGCGTGTGGTGACTTCGGCGGTGGCATCGTTGGCCTCGGCGATCTGCTTGGAGATCTGCTCGACCAATCGCGCCATCTCGGCGATGACCTCGCGGCGGTCGGAACGCAGCGTGCCGGTCATGGTGCATTCATCGGGGATGATGTTGCTCTTGAACTGGGGACCCGACTGGATGGTGCAGACCGACAGTACACGGGCCGCGGTTTCGTGCAGGCGGCGCGAAACGATCTGCTGCAGGCCGCCGTAGATCTGATGGGATACGGCGATGGGGTCGATGCACTCATGGGGCCACGAGCCATGGCCGCCCTTACCGGTGACCTTGATGGTAAAGCCGCCGGCATGGCCGAAGGCACAGTGGGCAACGTGCATCTCGCCTGCATCGATCTCGGGCCATGCATGGGCCGCAAATACGGCGTCGACGGCAGGATTCTCCAGCACTTTGCTGCCCTGTACCATACGGGGGCCGCCGCCGCCACCCTCTTCACCGGGCTGGAAGACGAACTTTACGGTGCCGCAGATCTCCTCCTGCAAAGCGGCCAGGATCTTGGCGCTGCCCAGCAGCCATGTGGCATGGGCATCGTGGCCGCAGGCGTGCATGACGCCGGGGTTGCAGGAACTGAACGGAAGGCCGGTTTCTTCCTGGATGGGCAGGGCATCGATATCGGCGCGGAGCAGGACGACCTTGCCGGGGCCCTTCTTGCCGTGGAGCATACCCATAACGCCGGTGCCGCCGGCCAGACCGCGGAATACTTCCATTCCCTCGATCTTGTCCAGCTCCTCGGCGATGCGGGATGCGGTGTAATGTTCTTCGTTGGAAAGCTCGGGATGCATGTGCAGATCCCGGCGGAAGGCGATCAGCTCGTCGGTGATCTGGGCGGCCAATGCCTTGATTTTTTCGGTCAGCATAACAATTTCCTCCTGTTGGGGCAGATTCTGGTTTGATTATACCATTCTCCGCCTCGACTTTTCCTTTGGCAAAATCTATAATGTCATTTGTCAACTTTGCCAAAAAAGTATATTTTTCGCTTTTTCATTCCGAAAAACGCCGCCCCATTCGTATACATGGGTGAAGAAAGAAGTGATCACAATTTCCTTTTTATCCCGCTTCTTCGGCGGTGACGACCGCCGAAGGCACAAATACCACACCATCCATCGGGCCTACCGCAATCTGATGTTCCATGCCGCCCGCCGCATCCTGCAAAACGATGCCGATGCCGAAGACGCCGTCCACGAAGCGCTGATCGCCGTCTGGCAGAACATCGACCGCTACGATCTGCCGCCCGACCCTTATACCCGCTCGTCGGTCTTGCTCATCACCGAGAACAAGGCCATTGATTTGCTGCGCCGAAAACAGAAAATCTCCACCATCCCGCTGGACGAAGCCTACACCCCCGGCGCGGCCTACACCTATGAAAGCATAGGCCTGATTGATGCCATCGACAGCCTGCCCGAAGATCTCCGCAGCGTTCTGCTGCTGCGCTATAAGATGGGCTACAGCACCCATGAGATCGGCGAAATGCTCGGCAAGAGCCACCACATGGTCTCCAAGCTGATCACCCGGGCCAAGAAAGAGCTGGCCGAAAAACTGAAGGAGGACTAAGCCATGACAAGACCCATCACCGATTCGGAGCTCTACGCCGCCATCGACGGTGCTTTTGACCTGTGGCAGTCCCGATACGAGGGCGACCTGCCCGCCCATACCTTCTCTGCCGGTTTTGAAGAAAAGATCGCCGCCATCCCCGACCGGCATCCCACAGCCCGCCGCCGCAAGCCC
>JAFQKM010000033.1 GCA_017396925.1 Clostridia bacterium | reverse complement strand
TCCCCATATCCATATTCGATAGAATGAAAGGAGAACCATCTTATGAACTATGTAATCACCGGCAGAGAGCCCGCCGACGCCCTGCGTTTCTTCGAGGACATCAGCGCCGTTCCCCGCGCTTCCCGCAACGAGGCCGGCATCGCTGCCTTTATGAAGAAGTTTGCCGAAGACCGCGGCCTGGAAGTCCATGTCGACGAGGTCAACAACGTCGTTATCAAGAAGCCCGGCACCGCAGGCTGCGAGCATCTGCCTCCCGTTATGCTGCAGGGCCATCTGGACATCGTTCCCGAGAAGAATCAGGACACCGTCCATGACTGGGAAAAGGACGGCCTCAAGCTGCAGGTCAAGGGCGATATCCTGACCGCTACAGGCACAACCCTGGGCTGCGACGACGGCTATGCCCTGGCATTTATGATGGCTGTTCTGGATCGCAAGGATCTGCGCCATCCCCCTCTGGAGTGCGTTATGACCTCCATGGAAGAGATCGGTCTGATCGGCGCCATGAAGCTGGATCCCAGCCTGATCACAGCCAAGCGCATGATCGGCATGGATGCCGGCGGCGAAGGCGGCTTCCTGGCCAGCTCGGCCGGCGGCGGCAGCGTTGTCGTCAACGTCCCCTTCAAGTTTGTCGAAGCCAAGGGCACCGGCATCTCCATCCGCATCCGCGGCCTGGACGGCGGCCATTCGGGCGGCATGATCCACATGGAGAAGGGCAATTCCAATAAGATCCTCGGCCGTATCCTGCACAACATCTCCAAGGAGATGATCTGCAACATCGCCATGATCTCGGGTGGCTTCAAGAGCAATGCTATCCCCCGCGAGGCCGACTGCGTTGTTATGGTTCCTGCCGACAAGGCCGACCGCGCACGCGAGATCATCGCCCGCGTTGAAAAGGAAGTTGCCAACGAGCTGGCATTCTCCGATAAGGGCTTCAAGGTTCTGGTCGACACAGCTTCGGCCGAAAAGATGATGGATCTGGAAGCTTCCGAAAAGGTCATCTTCCTGAGCCATGTTCTGCCCAACGGCATGATGATGAAGAGCATGGCCATCGAAGGCCTGACCAATGCCTCCCTGAACGTCGGTGTTGTCACCATGAAGGAAGGCGTTGTCGAGTATCAGGTTTCGGTCCGCTCGGCCGAAGACAGCCTGGTCCACTCGATCTCCGACATCGTCCTCGATATTGCCAAGATGGCCGGCGCACAGGCCGAGCTGCTGAGCACATATCCTGCATTCAGCTTCAGCGCCGAATCCAAGATGCGCGAGATCGCCATGAACACCTATAAGGAGCTCTCCGGCAAGGAAGGCCGCGTTGTCGCCGTTCACGGCGGTACAGAGGCCGGCGTTTTCCGCGGCATGATCCCCGAAATCGACATCGTCGGCATCGGTCCTGCTTCCGGCGGCGCACATACACCCGAAGAGTGGGTCGACCTCAACTCCTTCGAGCGTGCATTCAACCTGCTGGTCAAGATCCTCGATAAGCTGTGCGACGAGCAGTAAGTCAAAACCCGTAAAAAATATAAAACTGCAGAAGACCGGCCATCGGCCGGTCTTCCGTGCCCATATCCGCAGAAAGGACGATTGTATGAAAAGAGTACTTTCTTTTGTTCTGGCCCTGAGCCTGATGTTCAGCCTGGGCATCACAGCCTTTGCTGCCGGCGGCATGAAAAACTTCACTGCGGGCAAGGCCTATACCGGCTTCACCGATGTTCCCGAAGCCGCCTGGTATCACGCTTCGGTCAAGGCCGCCTTTGAATACGGCCTGGTCAAGGGCTCGACTCCCACAACCTATAACCCCACCGGCACCCTGACGGTGGCCGAAGCCATCGTTATGGCCGACCGTATCCACATTCTCTACCATACCGGCGAGGATACCTTGGTCAACGGCACACCCTGGTATCAGACCTATGTCGACTATGCACTGCAGAACGGAATCATCACCGAGGGTGCCTTCGACAGCTACACCCGCAAGATCACCCGTGCCGAGATGGCCGATATCTTCACCCGCGCCCTGCCCGAGAAGGAGTATGCCGTCATCAACTACATTGCCGAAGACTGCCCTGCCGATGCTGTCGGCCATAAGTTCGAGGATTCCATCCGCACCCTCTATCAGGCCGGCATTCTGACCGGTAATGATCCCTACGGCACCTTCACCCCCGATGCCAACATCGTTCGCAGCGAAGCGGCAGCCATCGTTTCCCGTATTGTCGATCCCACGCTGCGCAAGCAGGTCGATCTGCTGGAGCAGTGGATCTACGAGGATATCAAGGTCGGCATTCCCTATGGTGCCATCTCTGCTGAACCCGATGCCGAGACTGCCGACGGCGGCCTGGAGCTGCTCCATGAAGAGGTCGGCGTCATGGTCTATGAAATGAAGAATGCCACCGAGGGCATGGTCGGCATGACCATTCTGGCGCTGCCCCGCGAAGAACTGGGCGCAGCACTGGCCGAAGGTCTGGGCATCGATCAGGTCGCAGGTGTATCGCTGGCCTTCGGCTCGGTTCCGGCCTATCGCTTCGACTTTGATGTTCCCTATGATGCCGAAGCGGAAGTCGCCACCCACGGCAGCTTCTATGTCTATCTGAGCGGCACCGATATGTATATGATCACGGTTGCCGCTGTCCACGACGGCACAGCGGAAGGCAAGGCGGCCATCCATCCCACCATGGTCGATATGGTCAACAGCGTCACCGTTGCCGGCAACGGCCCTTCGGTCAAACTGAGCAAGTAAATATTATCCCCAAAGTCCTCCACAGGCTGTGGAGGACTTTTTCTTGTAAATTTTCTTGCAAAAGGGGAACTTTTTGGGTATTCTGTCAGTTGTAATATCAAAAAAGATTTTCTGTAAACGGAGGAATAAAGCATATGATCTCTGCACTGATCTCCGGCGCCATCATCGGCTGGCTGGCCGGCCATATCATGGACACCAGAAGGGGCGGCTGGATCCGCAACATCCTGGTCGGCGTCATCGGTTCGTCGCTGGGCACCTTCCTGTTCGGCCTGCTGGGTTTTACCGCCCATGGTCTGATCGCCGAGCTGGTCGTATCGGTCACCGGCGCCTGTGTCTTTATCTGGCTGATCGGGCGGCTGTTTTAAGTGAGGTACTTTTATGGGGCAGAACTGTGGTTCTGCCCCGTGTTTTTTGTAATTTTCGTATAAATATGTTCTTTCATGGGATAATGTGATGCATACTTCTATTGACAACTCTTTAGCATAGTGCTATCATAAATAGCGGATCCGGAATGTACAAAGGCGCACTATTTTTTGTAATTCACCCATCCCAGCCGTGAATGACAAAAAATTGTGCGTTTTTTATTTTTGGTCCGTAATTTTGGAGTGAGGAGGTACCTGAGCATGAAGACAGGTACAGTTAAGTGGTTCAATGCCACAAAGGGCTTCGGCTTCCTGGCTGCCGATGAGGGTGGCGACGATGTATTCGTCCATTTCTCGGCGATCCTGGTCGACGGCTTCAAGACCCTGGAAGAGGGCCAGAAGGTCGAGTTCGAAGTAGAGAACGATCCCAAGAGCGCCGGCAAGCTGCGCGCCGTTAACGTTCGCCCCCTGTAAAACAGAATGAAAAAGCGCCGAAGGCACAGCCTTCGGCGCTTTTTTGCGTCTGCGGGCAGGGGAGAGGGGCCGACTTTACAAATCCATATAAATATGGTATTCTGTAGAAACTAAGTTATTCTAAATAATAGAAATGCAAAGAATTTGAAAGAGACCTGAAAGGAATCGATATACAATGGGTTTGCCTGAGAAAAAAGTCAAACAGCTGCTTGGCATGATGAATGCCATGTCGACCGTCAAGATCCCCGAGCACAAGGCGGTTCTCGAATGCTTCGATCTGGCTATGGACGAGCAGATGCTTGATTATCTGCTGAAGGTGGGCACCGAGCCCCACACTGTCCCCCAGCTGGAGGCCCTTTATCACGAAATGTATCATGGCGATATCGAGGCTTGGGAGGCCTGGTGGACCGAACTGATGGCCATGTGCTTTGTCCATCCCCGCAACAACGACGACCGCGTCAATTATATTCTGGCTCCCTTCTTCCCGGGCTGGATCGAAATGTCGGTCGGCGGCCCTCTCAATCCCAAGCGCGAGGCCATCCTGCGCAAGTTCTTCGAGTTCTGGGAAGGCTCGCTGATCGAGAGCAATACCATGCCCATCCGATTCCTGACCAATCTGCGCGGCGTCAAGAAGGTCAAGGACGGCGTGCCTGCCCGCATGAAGACACTGGCCATTCGCGGCGAGCGCGAGATCACCCTCAATCAGCCGCTGGAAAGCCGTCAGGAAGTCTATCCCACCGGCAGTGTCTTTGCCCTGCTGGAGGAATACAAGGACGAAATTGCTGTGCTCAACTGCTTCTGCCGCCAGTTCAAGAAGATCAACACCGGCGAAGACTGCAATCTGGGCCTGCCCATCGAGGGCTGCATGGTGCTGGGCGCCATCGCCAGCCAGCTGGTTTCCAACGGCGTTGCCAAAAAGCTGACCCACGAAGAGGCGGTCGCCCTCATCAAGGAACTGGAGAAGAAGGGCTGCGTCCACACCACCTATCACTACGGCAACGATTCTCGCAACCAGGCCTTCGTCATCTGCAACTGCTGCCCCGACTGCTGTGCCCTCTACGGCACCTTCCGCAAGGGTGGCCTGAGCAAGATCCATGTCCATTCCTATGCCGTACCTCAGATGAAGAACGAGCAGAAGTGCGTCGGCTGCGACCGCTGCGGCAAGGTCTGCCCCACCGGCGCCACCTATTACGACCGCATCGGCCAGAAGCTGGTCTTTAACTATGAAAAGTGCATCGGCTGCGGCCAGTGCGTCCACCAGTGCAAGTTTGACGTCCGTGAGATGGTCGACAACGAGCGCGACGTCTTCGTCAAGACCGAAAAGCCCAAGGGTAAGTAGGATGCACGAGGGCGCTGTCTGCAAAGAGATCGTTGATATCGTCGGGGAAGCCGCCTGGCAGAACGATATCCAAAAGGTCTACGAGATCGTGCTGGCCGTAGGCCCCTATTCCTGCATCAATCAGAGCCAGCTCAACTTTTATTTTGATGTCATCCGCAAGGGCACCTGTATGGAAGAGGCTGTGATCACCGTCGAGCGCGATGAAGACCTCAGCGGCCCTTCCCAGATGTATATCAAAACCTTCCGAGGAGAATAAATTATGAAAACCATCGCCGTCAATGTCAGCGTTCTCAATAAAAACGACGAGATCGCTGCCAAGAATAAGAAAAGCCTGGCCGAGCGCGGCATCCGCATGATCAATCTGCTGGGCACACCGGGCAGCGGTAAGACCACCCTGCTGGAACAGGTGCTGACCGATCCGCGCATCGACCGCCGGAGGGTTGCCGTCATTGAGGGTGATCTCTATACCGCCAAGGACGCCGAGCGCATGGAGCAGATCGGCATCCGCACCATCCAGCTCAATACCGAGGGCGCCTGCCATCTGGAGGCCGATATGATCGAACATGCCCTTTCCGAACTCGATCTGGAGGGAGTTGAGACCGTTGTCATCGACAATATCGGCAATCTGGTCTGTACCGCCGAGTTTATGCTGGGCGAGCATCTGCGCGTCGGCGTGGCCAGCGTTACCGAAGGCAACGACAAGCCCCTCAAGTATCCGCTGCTCTTCCAGACCGCCGATGTGGTGCTGATCAACAAGATCGACCTGCAGCCCTATACCAATTTCGATGTCGAGCGTTTTACACAGGATGTGCATAGCCTCAATGCCAATGCCGCTGTATATACCTGTTCGGCCTTCAGGGGCGAGGGCCTCGAGCCGGTCATCGAGCTGTTTCTGAAAAAATAAAGATAACAAAAAAGGCATCACCGATCGGTGATGCCTTTTTCTGGCGGAGCAGGTGGGATTCGAACCCACGGTCCCTTTTACAGGATTACTCGATTTCGAGTCGAGGCCGTTATGACCACTTCGATACTGCTCCGTATAAAGATTGCCAAAATAGAATACTATATTTTCCCCTGTTTGTCAAGGGGATTCTATTGTGATCCCAATTTACTTTGGGGCTGACGGACGACAACTTTAGCGATTTTTCCAAGCATTGATGCGAACAGAAAAATATGATAAAGTAAAGCCGAAAGATAAATGGGATTTGGTGGTGAGTTTGTATGCAGGACATAATTGCAAAGTTAACAGCAAAAGATAATAAATATGCGTGTGCTATTGCTGATAAAATCATATCCGAAAGTCTCGACACGGATGCGTGGTATGAATACTTTGATTTGTTTGCAACCTTGCTTAACCATCCAAAGTCACTGGTAAGAAATAGAG
>JAFQKM010000272.1 GCA_017396925.1 Clostridia bacterium | reverse complement strand
TTCAGTCCCCTGCTCTACCAACTGAGCTACAGAGGCAAATTGGCGACCGTGAACGGGCTCGAACCGTCGACCTCTAGCGTGACAGGCTAGCGTTCTAACCAACTGAACTACACGGCCAAGTTTGCTGTCGCTGCGAGATTTGGTGGAAACAACAGGGCTCGAACCTGTGACCCCCTGCTTGTAAGGCAGGTGCTCTCCCAGCTGAGCTATGCTTCCATAGCTCGCAGCGACATGATTTATTATACTCATGTGATACCCATTTGTCAACCACTTTTTTCACATTTTTCAAAAAAGTTTTTTTGTGAATTTTCTGGTATGAATTTCCGGGTAATTCATGCAGAACCGGGCGATTTTCCGTATCGCCCGGCCCTGTTGTTTAGATTTGTTTTTCGGTCTTTTGAAGAAAGTTTTTTAGACGCGGAGCAGCATTTCACCGATCTCTTCCTTGGTGAAAACATACTCTTTATCACAGAACTGGCAGGTGACTTTAACGGTATCTTCTTCCTCGTACAGGCGCTTGAGTTCCTCACGGCCGACCGACAGAACGGCGGCTTCGACCTTGTCGCGGCTGCACTTGCACTCGTAATGTACTTCGTGCTGGTAGAGTTCTTCATAGCCCATGCGATCGAGCATATACTCCAGGATGGCCTTGGCGTCCATGCCCTGCTCCATCATGGAGGTGACGCTGCGGCCGGCAGCGGCCTCTTCCTTAACGCGCTCTTCCAGAATAAAGATGATCTCTTCGGGTGCGCCGGGCAGCAGCTGGATCATATAGCCGCCGGCCTGCTTGACCGACTGGTCGACATCGACCAGAACGCCCAGTGCGCAGATGGTGGGCAGCTGCTCGCTGGCATAGTAATAGTAGGCAATATCCTCGGCGATCTCGCCCGACAGCAGCTCGACCTTGCCGGCAAAGGGTTCCTTCTCGCCGACATCCTTGATGACGGTGAGAACACCGGCGCCGACGCCGGCACCGACATCCAGCTTGCCGGGCGCCTTGCGGGGAATATCGCAGGCCGGGTTCTGGACATAACCGCGAACATTACCCTCGCTGTCGGATACCGTGACGATCGAGCCCAGAGGGCCGTCGCCGCGGAACTGCAGGGTAATGGAGCCGTTGGGGTCCTTGATCTCGTCGCCCATCATGGATGCAGCCGACAGAGCACGGCCCAGAGCAGCGGTGCCCAGAGGCAGGGTCTGATGGATCTGACGGGCGTGCTCGACCAGCTCGGTGCTCTGGACGGCAACTGCCTTGATATAGCCGTCGCGGGTAATGCCGCGAACAATGAAGTCTTTTGTGTTGCTCATGGTTTTTCCTCCATATATAAGATAATGTTTATTTAGATTCTATTTTTTCAGTGCTGCATAATACAGACGGTCTGTATTGTCATCGGCTTTGTGAAGTCTGGTATCCTTATAAACGCCGACGATTGTAAAGCCATTCTGCCCGAGGATCTCTTCGATCTTCTCGCGGGTGTAGGCTCTCTGATAATGGGTCTCGCCATAACGCTTGTAGCTGCCGTTTTTCTGCCGTTCAAAGAGATCGACGGCATGGGCGGCACGCATCGACTTTTTATCATAGCCATACTGCCATGCGGCAAAGAGGCCCTCCTCTTCCCAGACGGCACTGACGCCATCCAGCTCGCTGAACATCCTGGGGGTCTTGACGTCAAAGATAAAGAGGCCGCCCTTGTTCAGGAAGGTAGCAACCCCCTTGATGGCACGCTTGAGCTGCCACTGCTCGGTGAGATAATTGAGGCTGTCGAGGGCACAGACACAGCCGTCGACCGTGCCATAGAGATCCAGCTCGCACATATCCTGACAGATAAAAACCGGCTGCTCGGGCAGATCGACACACTTCTCCTGTGCGGCCACCAGCATATCGGGCGAAAGATCGGATGCGATCATCTCGTAGCCGCGCCGGGCAAGTTCCAAGGTCAGCGAGCCGGTGCCGCAGGCCTGCTCGAGGATGAGGTTTCCGGGGATCTTATATTTTTTAAAAAGCCGATCAGCAAAATCGGCATAGCCGGCATAATCGACGTCAAAGGTCAGTGTGTCGTAATGCCGGGCCAGCATGGTATACTGCTCGTCCATGGTTGCCTCCTATAAGTTCAGAAAATCGGCCAGCCGGGCGGCACTGTCCAGCACAGGGCAGCCGCAGGGCTCCAGCGCACGGCGGTGCTGATGACCGGCGGCGATCAGGATACAGTCGGCCCCCAGACGGGAAGCCAATTCGAAATCATGATCCAGATCCCCCAGCACCAATACGCGCCTGGGATCGGCGCCGCTTTCCCGCAGCCACTGCAGGCCGCGCTCTACCTTTCCCTCGGCCCGGGTATTGTCGGCCCCCGAAACGCTGTCGAAATAGCTTCCGATGCCCAGATCATGGACCATCCGCCGCAGGCGTTCCTGTTCAAATGATGAAATAACGCACTGGTGAAGGCCGCAGGCGCTGAATCGCTCCAGCGTGTCCTGCACACCGGGCAGCAATCCGGCTTCGGGCAGACGGCGGTTGTAGCTTTCAAGGAACTCCACCTGAATATCCTCGAAGGAGACCACCGACAGATCGAAGATCTTTTTGTAATACTCGATGATGGGGGATTCGATCATCTGCAGATAATCGGCACGATTGGTTCGCGCCATGCCGCGCTTGTCCAGCATATCATTGACAGCGGCCACGGCGATATCGACATCGTCCATGATGGTGCCGTTGAAATCCCAGATCACATGGGTATACTGCATCTTCTCTCCCCCTTTTCAGAAAAATATGGTATCCTATAAAAAAGTATGGAACAAACCGGGGACTTTCCTCGTCTAACCGACAGAAGGATGTTCTGCCGACATTCGGTCAAATACTCATATCCAATATATTATACTATAAGGAGGACGAAAAATGAAGAGGCAAAAATATATCTCCCTCCTGCTCGTTCTGTTCTGCCTGCTCGGCCTGCTGAGCGCCTGCCGCACCACCGGCCCTGGCGACACCCAACCGGCACAGCCCGACGAACCGCCCAGAGCCGAATCTCCAGCCGAACCCGACACGCCTGCCGTACAGCCCGACGAAGCCCCGGCCGTCTCTCCCCTGCCAATCGGCGGCACCATCGATTGGAATGATATTCCGGACGTCTGGATCGGCACCGGCGGCAGCGAACCATCCGCATGGCTCGACAGCCGCATTTACACCGCCGCTTCCTGCCTGCAGATGAATGATACCTATGACAACACCCAGGACGGCATCCAGAGCCTCTATGTGACCAATCCCAGTCTCTCGGGCCTCAAGGATACCGCACTGGAAAAAAGGATCAACGAATGGCTTCAGAGCGCCACTGCCGAGCTGCGCGAGATGCCGAATCCGCTGGACCGATACCTGACCGAAGAAGTGCTGGCCTGCCCGACGGCCGACCTTTACACCAGCATTTCCCCCAACCACTTCTTTTCGGGCAATCTGCTGAGCATTTCGGTCCTGCGCACCGATATGCTTCACGCCTATGACGAGGCGGCACAGGAGCTGCTGGAAAGCCGTGTATCCACCACTTCCCGCTATGCTGTCTTTGATCTGCGCAACGGCCGGCAGATCACCCTTTCCGATCTGTTTGTGGACGGCACCGATCTGAACGCTCTGCTCAATCCCATGATCGCCTCCAGGCTGGCTGCCACCGAAGGCGAGACCGACTGGTCGACCTTCCGCAATTACGGTGGCCTGATCCGTCCCTTCCGCGGTCTGCCCCGGGATTATCCCAACTTCGCCGTCACCGACGAACATCTGCTGCTGGATTTCCCATCGAACAATCCCTACATGGCTGAAAACTATACCATCTATCTGCCGCTGGAGCAGCTGGCCCCGCAGCTGGCCCAGCCGATGGTCGACTGCACAGCCTTTATCTCCGATGCTGTAGAGACCTTCGAGACCTTCCGCGGCACCCCCTGCATACAGAACACCGCCGACAACTATGACCTGCTCTATCTTTTCGGCGACGAAGCCATGGGCGTTCGCCCCTATCGCCTGGCCGACAGACTGAACCGCCCGGCCATCGAGAAGGTCAACAAAAAGCTTGGCGATATCTTCACTGCCCTGCATGATATGCCGATGCCGCAGCCCCTTCTCGATGCCAAGGCGCAGCCCGGCAGCTACAGTTACGCCAGCAGCGCCC
>JAFQKM010000271.1 GCA_017396925.1 Clostridia bacterium | reverse complement strand
CGCTGGCCGCCGTAGGCTTCCTTAACATCCTTGGAATGGACCTGGATGCTTCTGGCGCGGGTCATCATGCCCGAGGGATAGAGCATGATCTCGTCGCCCTCGTGGAGGATACCCTCCAGCAGGGTGCCGGTGATAACGGTGCCGTGGCCGCCGAGGGTGAATACACGGTCGGCAGGCAGGCGGAAGGGGCGGGAAGTATCCTTGCCCTGAGCCTGCTCGGCCATTTCAGCCAGCTTGTTCTTGAGTTCGTCGAGGCCCTGACCGGTAAAGGACGAAACGGCAACCATATCGGCGCCTTCCAGGAAGGTGCCCTCGACACTTGCGGCGATGTCTTCCTTAACCATCTCGACCCAGTCTTCATCGACGGTGTCGGCCTTGGTGACAACGATGATGCCCTGGGGAATATCCAGCAGGGACAGAATAGACAGATGCTCGCGGGTCTGGGGCATAACGCCCTCGTCGGCCGCAACGATCAGCATGGCGATGTCGATGCCGCCGGCGCCTGCCAGCATATTTTTGATAAACTTTTCGTGGCCCGGAACGTCGACGATGCCGGCGCTCAAGCCATTGGGCAGGGCCAGATTGGCGAAGCCCAGCTCGATGGTGATACCGCGCTTCTTTTCTTCGGCCAGACGGTCGGTATCGGTGCCGGTCAGCGCCTTAATGAGGCAGGTCTTGCCGTGGTCGACATGGCCTGCTGTACCGATAATTACATGGTTCATGCCAGTTCCTCGCTGATCTTGCGCAGCGCTTCGGCGATCTTCTTGTCGTCGCCTTCCAGCAGGGTGCGGACGTCAAAGACCAGCTTGTCCTTGCTGATGCGGCAGATGATCGAATATTCCTTGCGCAGCTTTTCTTCCAGTGCAGCTGCCGAAATGCCCTTGACCTCGACCTGAACGGCACGGGTATCGAGGAATACGCCGGGAACCGAGCCGCCGCCGACCTGGCTCTTCTCGCGCATGACGGCCGATTCGACGCCGTCGATGTGCTTGAGCAGGTTCTTGAGCTTCTTGGCCGCCAGATCCAGGGCCTCGACGGGCTTCTTGATCATGGTGATGGTGGGGATGCTCTGGTCGCAGGAGCCGTCCAGATAGCATCTCAGGGTCTCTTCCAGTGCGGCAAAGGTCATCTTGTCTACACGGAAGGCACGGGTGAGGGGGTTCTTCTTCATCTTATCGATGAGGGCCTTCTTACCGACGATGATGCCGGCCTGGGGGCCGCCCAGCAGCTTGTCGCCCGAGAAGGACAGAACGTCGACGCCTGTAGCCATGGCCTCGAGGATCTTGGGCTCGTCGTGGATACCGACGGGATCCAGATCGGCAAAGAGGCCGCTGCCCAGGTCGTAGATGACGGGGATGTTGTGGGCATGGCCGATCTCGACCATCTGCTCGAGGGTGACTTCCTCGGTGAAGCCCATGACCTTGAAGTTGCTGGTGTGGACCTTCAGGAAGGCGCCGGTGTTTTCGTTGATGGCGCGCTCATAGTCCCATGTGTGGGTCTTGTTGGTGGTGCCGACCTCGATGAGGGTGCCGCCGCTCTGCTCCATGATCTCGGGAACACGGAAGGCGCCGCCGATCTCGACCAGCTCGCCGCGGGAGACGACGACCTCGTGGCCTTTGGCCATGGTCGACAGGATCAGCATAACGGCAGCGGCGTTGTTGTTGACGACCATGGCAGCCTCGGCGCCGGTGATGCGGCAGATCAGCTTATCGATATGGTCGTAACGGGAGCCGCGGGCGCCCTTTTCGATGTTGTATTCCAGGTTGGTGTAGCTTCTGGCGGCGGTGTAGGCAGCCTTGGCAGCACGCTCCGACAGAACGGCACGGCCCAGGTTGGTGTGCAGTACAACGCCGGTGGCGTTGATGACGGCGTGGAGGTGGGGGGCATAGATGGCCTTGAGTTCCTTCTCGACAGCGGCGCAGACGGCCTCCATTGCAACGTCGCAGTCGCCGCCGGCCAGCAGGGTCTGGCGCATATGGTCGATCTGCTCGCGGGCACATTCGGTGACCATTTCCTTGCCGTAGGCAGCCCACAGATTTTCCAGACGAGCGACCAGCTCGTCGATCTTGGGCAGATATCTCAGCTTGCTCTTGTTGTCCATGTTTTTATCATCCTTTTCATGCGGCGGACCTCTTTTCACAGCCCGTGGACAGGCCAAAAAGACACGCCGCCTATTTTCTCGTATCAATATGAGTATAGTCTATTTTTCCCCATCGGGCAAGGGGGTTTTGCCTGCCAGTTCATAGAGAATGCCGATAAGGCATACCGAAATTTGGCTATAAGCAGAAAGGTTCTGCTCCGGCATCCCATTTTACATTCAACATATACAAAACCCCCATCGGTCGACCCGATGGGGGATAAAACAACTGTTTCGGAACTTCGGCAATTCATTTGCCGAAGTTTGCAGAGGGTATCCGTCAGTAGGAATGGCTTCCCTTTACGCCTTTTGGGATGCGAAAACCAACGCAGTGTTTTCGCACCCAGACGCGTCAGCGTCTGCCTCCGCCGTTCCCCCATAAAAGCTTCGCTTTTTCGGGGACCCCATGATTCCAATAGATTTCCGGCGAATGAATCGCCCGGAAATCGACGCCGAAGGGTCGGCGCGGCCCGGTCGGGCCGTAAGGCGGCGTCTTTTATCGTCTGCCGCCTCCACCGCCGCGGGAGCCTCCGCCGCCACCCATGCGTCCACCGCCCGAAGAACGGCCGCCGCCGAAGGATGACCGGCCCGAAGATCCGCCAAATCCACCGCCGCGGGACGAACCGCCGCCGGTGCCTCTGCGGCCTGCCGAACCGCCCGAAGAGGGTCGGCTGCCTGTGTCGCCGAAGAATCCGCCGCCCGGTCGGGGGGACTGGGGCGGACGAGGGGGCTGGGGCGGACGGGGATAGACGCGATAGCTGGGCCCCATGCCCCAGAAAACACGCCGTGTGCGCGGCGGCATACCGTAGGGACGGGGGGTGCTGAT
>JAFQKM010000270.1 GCA_017396925.1 Clostridia bacterium | reverse complement strand
CTTTGTGAAGTAGTTGGAGATCGAACGCTGGGAAGCAGCTGCAGCATAGCGATCGGTATGGCCGATCATCCAGTTGCACATGAAGCCGCCGTAGGAGCCGCCGCAGATACCGACGCGCTTTTCGTCGATCTCGGGATAACGCTTCAGAACCTCATCGGTGAAGTCCATAAAGTCGTTGAAGTCGATGCCGCCCAGGTTACCGGTCATGGCTGCGAACGCAGAGCCGCGGCCGTCGGAGCCTCTGGGGTTGGTCCAGAATACAAAGTAGCCCATGTTGGCCAGGATCTGCATCTCGTGATGGAAGACGCTGCCGAAGATGCCCTTGGGGCCGCCGTGCATCTCGAGGATAGCGGGATACTTCTTGCCGGCCTTGTAGCCAACAGGACGCAGGACCCAGCCGTCCAGCTCGACGCCGTCGCGGTCGAGGAATGTGAAGTATTCGGGATCAACGATCGAATGTGTATCGTGATATTCCTGGTTGAATGTGGTCAGCTGCTTCTCCTCGCCTGTTGCCAGATCGTAGGAGTAGATCTCGATCAGCTTGCGGTCGCGCATGGCGGTCATCAGGACCTTGCCGTTGGCGATGTCGAATGCATTGATCGAGCCTTCAGCGCCGATAACGGTCTCCATCTCGCCGTTGGGCTTGATCTCGACCAGGTGGCTGCTGCCCCAGACCGACTTTGTGGTATAGAGCTTGCCCTCGTAGAACTTCTTGGTCATGCCGCCGCCCATGTTGCAGTCGGTACCAACAGCACCGCCGGCTTCGGCATCGGCCCAGACTTCCATCTTCTCCCACTCGCCGGTTTCGACGTCGAGGGTGCAGAAGTGAGAGTTCTTGCCGTTGAACTCCATGTCGTTGATGGTGAAGAATGCCTTGTCGTTGCCCATGAAGAAGGGGCTGCCGACGGCATACTTGCCCTGCTTGACGATGGTCTTGGTCTTGCCGGTCTCAACGTCATAGAGGAACAGAGCGCCTTCGCGTGTGGACATATCTTCGTAGGTTGTACCTGTGAAGAGGATCTTGGTCTTATCGGGGGATACAGCAGCACCGGCAACGTTGGTGAACTGCTTGGAGATCTGCTTCTGCTTGCCGCTCTTGCTGTCGAAGATGATCAGGCTGTTGCGCAGCTTGTTGCGGACGCCCTGGCCGTTGAACCAGAAATAGATCTCGTCGAAGACCAGCAGGTCGCGGCCGTCCATGGCCTCTTCCTCGCCGCGCTCTTCCTTGCCTGTTGCATGCTTGACGATGGCAGCCAGATACTTGCCGTCATTCAGCTTTTCCAGAGAAACGACCTTCTCGGGGATGGAGAATGCGGGAGCTGCTTCGCCGCCTGCGCAGATGTTCAGCTGGAAATAGTCGGTCTTGGGAGCCTTGCCGCCCTTGTTTCTGGCCGAGATGAAGATGATGTTCTCGTCGTCCAGCCACTTTGCGCCGCGCTCTTCGCCGCCGAAGGTCAGCTGCTTTGTCTCGCCGGACTCGACGTCCAGCATCCAGATATAGGACTTATAGCCGTTCTTCTTCTCGCAGGCGTTCTGCTTGATGAAGAGGGCCTTCTTGCCATTGGGAGAATAGCAGACGTCCGAAAGGAAATTGAAATCATAGATATCGCGGTATGCTACCTTTTTCATAATGATTCTCTCCGATCTTATTTTAAATAACGCTCCATCCAGCCGACGATCTCGGTCAGACGAGATACGCGGTTCTGGGGCTTGCCGCTGCGCGACAGCTCGTGGTTCTCGCCGTGGAACAGGCAGAGGCGGGCATCGGTGCCGTTCTGCTTGAGGGCCGAGAACATCTGAATGGCGCCGCTCATCCAGCAGCGATAGTCTTCATCGGCCTGAATGAACAGGGTGGGTGTCTTGGCGTTGTGGGCATACTTGAGGGGAGATGTCTCCCAGACCAGGTCGAAGTCTTCCCAGGGGGTCGCGCCGACCTGCTGGAGGTCGTAGGTGGTGCCGATGTCGGTGGCGGTCAGCTTGCAGACATAATTGGAGATCGAGCGCTGGGATGCCGCAGCCGCATAGCGGTCGGTATGGCCGATCATCCAGTTGCACATGAAGCCGCCGTAGGAGCCGCCGCTGATGCCGACCTTCTTGGGGTCGATATCGGGATAGCGCTCGAGGACAACGTCGGTAAACTCCATCAGATCCTCATAGTCCTTGGTGCCCAGGAACTTGGTGCTGTAGGCAAATTCCTCGCCGCGGCCGTCGGAACCGCGGGGATTTGTATAGAAGACGAAATAGCCCTTGGATGCAAAGATCTGCATCTCGTGGAAGAAGACCGAACCAAAGATGGTCTTGGGGCCGCCATGGATCTCCAGAACGGCGGGATACTTCCTGCCGGGCTGATAGCCGACCGGCTTCATCAGATAGCCGTCCAGCTCATAGCCGTCTTTGTTGGTAAAGGTAAAGTGCTCGGGTGCAACGATCTCGTGCTCGGCAGCGTAGGCCTTGTTGAAGGCGGTCAGGCAGGTCTGCTCGCCGCTCTCCAGATCGATCGAGTAGATCTCGTTGAGCTCCTGACCGCGGTTGCAGACGGCAAATGCCTTGTCGCCGGCCAGGTCGAAGGAGTTGATCGAGCCCTGTGCATCGCAGATGGTGGCGTCGACGCCGCTCTCCATATCCATGACACAGAGGTGGCTGTCGCCCCAGACGGCACGGGTCATATAGAGCTTGCCGTCGCGCATCTTCTTGTTGAGACCGCCGCCGAAGTTGACGTCGGAGCCCGAAGCGCCGCCGATCTCAGCATCGATGAAGGGCAGGTCGATGACCGTCTTGCCATCCAGGCTGAAGATCTGGAAACGGGAGTTTCTGCCCGACCATGCAAAGTCGTTGACCGCTGCAAAGATCTGCTCGTCGTCGACCCATGCGATGGCGCCGACTACGTTTTCACCCTGCTTGACGATGGTCTTGGTCTTGCCGGTGGCAACATCATAGACATAGAGGCCGTTCTTATTGACGACCTTGTTTTCGTAAGCTGCGCCGGTGAAGGCGATCTTCTGCTTGTCGGGGGATGCGGCATACGCCGCTGTATTGAAATACTGGGATGTGATCTGCCTAAACTTGTTCTTCTTGGCATCGAAGACAAAGAGGCTGTTGCGCAGCTTATTGCGGATGCCCTGGCCGTTGAACCAGAAATAGGTCTCGTCGAAGACCAGCAGGTCGCGGCCGTCGAGGGAAGCTTCGGGCTTCTCTTCTTCCTTGCCCTCGCAGTGCTTGATCATCACGCCGACATACTTGTCGCCGTCCAGCAGTTCGAGGGAGGCCACACGCTCGGGAATGGTCAGCAGAGGCTGAGCCTCGCCGCCTTCGAGTACGTTGAGCTTGAAATACTTGCTGCCCTTCTCGTCGCCTCTGTTGGCCGAGAACAGGATGTGCTGCTCGTCGAGCCACTTGGCGCCGCGTTCGCCGCCGCCAAAGGTGATCTGATGGTGTGCGCCGGTGGCGGTATCCATCAGCCAGAGGGTCGAGTTATAGCCGTTCTTCTGCTCGTCGGCCTTGTGCTGGGAAAAGACCAGATGCCGCTCGTCGGGCGAAACAGCGATGTCCGACAGGAAGTTAAAGCTGTAGAGATCTTCAAAAGTAACTTTTTTCATAATATGCGTCTCCGTTTTTGGTTTGGAGAATGATCGCGTGATCGCAAATGATCCACGCATTCAGGATTCAGGATATTCCCCGGACATGTGCCGGGGAATATCCATCCGCTTTTATTTGATCCGAAAACCGTGAATTGTTCTGAGGATCAGCCCCTGCAGGTCGATTACTTGCAGTGCTTATCCATCCAGCCGACGATTTCTTCCATACGGCGGATACGGTTTCTGGGCTTGCCGCCTCTCGACAGCTCGTGGTTCTCGCCCTTGAACAGGCACAGGCGGGATTCAACGCCGTGCATCTTCAGAGCTGTGAACATGCTCAGGCCCTCGACCATCCAGCAGCGGAAGTCTTCATCCGAGTGGATGAACAGGGTGGGTGTAACTGCCTTGTCGGCATACTTCAGGGGAGAATGCCACCACAGCTTCTCGGCATCCTGACGGGTTGTTGTGCCCATCTGGTTGGGTGTGAAGAAATAGCCGATGTCGGTTGTGTGCTCGAAAGCGATCCAGTTGGAGATCGAGCGCTGGGAAGCAGCTGCCTTGAAGCGATCGGTATGGCCGATGATCCAGTTGGTCATGAAGCCGCCGTAGGAACCGCCTGTGACGCCGAAGTTGTCGACATCAACATCGGGATACAGCTTGATCATCTCGTCGGTGAACTCCATCAGGTTGTCGTACTCGACTGTGCCGTACTTGCCTGTGATGTAGCCGAACTCGTTGCCGCGGCCGTCGGAACCTCTGGGGTTGCAGAAGAAGACGAAGTAGCCGGCGTTGGCCCACATCTGCATCTCGTGATGGAAGACATTGCCGAATACGGTGCGGGGACCGCCATGGATGTGCAGGATGGCGGGATACTTCTTGCCGGGCTCGTAGCCGACGGGCTTCATGGCCCAGCCGTGGATCTCGAATCCGTCAGAAGCTGTGAATGTATGCATCTCGGGTGTGACAACCGAGTGTGTTTCGATAAACTCGTCGTTGAAGTGGGTCAGCTGGTTGCCCTTTGCGCAATACAGCTCGCCCAGCTTGTTGCCGTACATACCGGCGAAGATGACCTTGCCGTCCTTGACGTCGAAGTTGTCGACCGAGCCGATCTCGGCATAAACATCCTCGATCTTGCCCTCGCGGTCGATGACGCGCAGGAATGCACTGTCGTCAACAGTGGTGATGAAGTAAGCCTTGTCGCCCTCGACCTTGAAGCCGCGGCCGCCGCCGATGCGTGCGTCGGAACCGACCGAGCCCATGCCGATGGAAGCTTCATAGTCGGCCAGCTTGACGAACTTCTTTGTCTTCAGATCGACGGTGTAGAAGTCGCAGTAACGCTCGGAGCCATACTCTCTGCCGTCGGTAGCGGCAACGATCATGGTGTTCTCGTCGAACAGGCCCAGTGCGCCGGTCTTCATCTTGTTGGGCTTGAGGATCTCCTTCATGCGCTTTGTGCCCAGATCATAGACATAGATGCCCTGCTGGACATAACGCAGGCCTTCCCACTCGCCGCCCTTGATGACGATCTTGCCATAGGCGTATGTAGCCGAGTCGACCTGGAACAGCTCGCCTGTGATGGGCTTCAGCTCGTCCTTGCAGCTGTCGTAGATATAGAGGCGTGTGCGCTTCTTGTTGATGACGCCCTGGCCGTTGCCCCAGAAGGGCAGCTCGTCGAATACATCGTAGGCGGGCTTCTTGTAAGCGTCCAGCGCCTTCTTCTGGGCAGCCTCATCCAGGCCTTCCAGTTCGGGATAGTTGTTGTCGTAAACAGCGGTCAGCATATACTGGCCGTTGCCGATGTTGGTCAGGCCGCCTGTGCGCACGGGAACATTGAACACACGCAGAGCCTCGCCGCCTTCGGGAGAGATCTCATAGAAGGCTGTAACATTTTCGCCCTTCTCCAGAGCCTTCTTGACCTTGGGGCATCTGGGAGCGGCAAACAGGAGGGTGTTGTTGTCGGTCCAGCAATAAGCCTTGGCGTCGCCGCCGTTGGTCAGCTGACGGACCTTGCCGGTCTCAACTTCCAGCAGGTGCAGGTTGCCCTTGTAACCATTGCTCATCTTGTCGGCATGGTTAACGACAAAAGCGACATACTTGCCATCGGGAGAGAAACCGGGGTTGCTTACGAACTTAAACTGCAAAAAGCTATCTACTGCAATCTTTTTCATAATTGGATCTCCTTATTTAAAATAAATATTTTCCCATCTACAATTTTCGCCTAACTTGTGCATTTTGTCAATACGAAACTTCAATTTTTGCAGATAATACTTTACAAAAAATACAGCATACTGTATTCATTGCACGTTCTTACATTCCCAGCAGTTCCAGCAGCGCCGCAACGGCCGGCGGCGTATGCTTGCGCAGGGTGAAAATGCCGACGCTGCGGGCCGGCAGCTCGGGGGTTCTGACCCTTGTGACGGCGCCGCTTTCCAGCATGCTTTTTGAGAACTCTTCAACCACGCAGGCCAGGCCCAGATCGGCCGCCGCAAAGTCGAGCAGCAGGTCGTGGGAGCCCAGCTCGAACTCGGCATGCAGCACAACGCCATGCTCGGCCATACAGTGATCGAGGAACCGGCGTGAGCTCGATTTTCCTTCCAGCAGAATAAGCGGATGCTCGTTGAGCTGATCGAACGCGATGGGGCCGCCAACGCGATGTGCATAGCCTCTGCCCATAACGAAACAGTCGTGAATGGGGATCTCGCCCACACGGCAGACGCCGGTCTCGTCGATGGGCATATTGGCCAGCGCCAGATCGACACGACCGGCACGCAGCAGATCGATGGCCTCGCGGCTCATGCCGTTGTGGATACGCAGAACCACCTTGGGATAGAGGCGGTTGAACTGCTCCAGCGCCGGCAGCAGCAGATGACGCGAAATGGTATCACCGACGCCGATGCGCAGCTCGCCGCCCTCCAGTGCGCGGGCCTTGGCCAGCTGGCTCTGCCCCTGCTCGAGCAGGCTTAAAGCATTGCTGACATAACCCAGCAGGGTCTCGCCGGCCTGGGTCAGCTCGACGCCGCGCTTGCCGCGGATAAAAAGCTCGACCCCCAGTGTATTTTCCAGGCTGCGGATGGCCTGGCTGACGGCACTCTGGGTGAGAAACAGCGCCTCGGCGCCTGCCGTAAAGCTGCCGCTGAGGGCCACCTTATAGAATATTCTGTATTGCTCCAGCTTGACGTCCATGCCTATTCCTCCATTAGTGTTATTTATGTTTATTATTAAAAGAATTAACTTTACTAATGTTCCTATCTGTAGTATACTGACCTCGCAGAAAAAAATCAACGGTTTGAACCAAAAACCAAACCATACTCTCCTTCAATAAATAACAAGCAGGAAAGGCGTCTTTACGGGAAGACGCCTTTTTTGTTTTCGGTCGGGCCCGAAGCAGGACGGGCTTGCATTTTTTCACCTTGGCCTATATGATAGAAATATCCAAAATCGAAAGGACAATTGCCAATGCTTGAAACGGTATTCTTAGGCGTGATCTCTGCCGGTTCTTCCCTGCTGCAGTCGGTCACCGGTTTCGGCTTTGCCATCATCATGATGGCCATCATGCCCCTCTTCCTCCCTATGGCCCATGCGCTGGCCATCTCCACCATTCTGTCGGGTATCCTCAACGCCGTCATTCTGGTGCGCTGCTGGCGCGACATCAATCTGAAGCAGCTGTGGCTGCCGGTCTGCTTCTGCCTGTGCGGCTCGACCTTCGGCACCTTTCTGATGGCCACCAGCCCCTCCCCCATCTACAAGCGTCTGCTGGGCGTATTTCTGATCCTGCTGGCCATCTGGCTCTATTTCTTCAGCGAGAAGGTACGCATCCGCCCCAGCCTGGCCAGCGCCGGTATCGCCGGCATCGTATCGGGCCTCTGCGGCGGCCTCTTCTCGGTCAACGGTCCCCCGATGGTCCTCTATTTCATCTCGGTGCTGGAAGACAAAAAGGAATATCTGGCCACCATTCAGTGCTATTTTCTGATCAACAACATCTACCTGCTGGTCATCCGCACCCTGAGCGGCCTGATCCCTTCGGGCATCGCCCTGTCGGCCCTGTGGGGTCTGGGCGGCCTGCTGGTGGGCAGCTTCCTCGGCGGCAAGGTTTTCGACAAGCTGGACGGCAAGCGCCTTAAGAGCTTTGTCTATCTCTTCATGGCCTTCTCGGGCGCATGGATCGCCATCAACGGCTAAACGAATATGAAAAAAACGCTCCCTTTCGGGAGCGGTCCAATAAAACAGTATATTGTTTTCGGTGAGCGGCATGAGTAATCATGCCGCTTTTCCGTTCATAATGTCATAGAGTAAATTGGCGGGGAGTATGCCGATGTGATTGTAGCTGATGTCTACATCCTGCACT
>JAFQKM010000269.1 GCA_017396925.1 Clostridia bacterium | reverse complement strand
CATTTCGCGGGGACCCCTTGTAATTGAATAGATTTCCGGCAAGTGAATTGCCCGGAAATCGACGCCGAACAGTCGGCGCGGCCCAGAAGGGCCGTATACTACGAAATGTAGGCATTTCGCGGGGACCCCTTGTAATTGAATAGATTTCCGGCAAGTGAATTGTCCGGAAATCAACGCCGAACAGTCGGCGCGGCCCAGAAGGGCCGTATCCCACGAAATGTAGGCATTTCGCGGGATTCAACATTGAACCTTGGCCCGAGAAACCAGCGCAGCGTTTCGAGGGGCAAATGATAAAGGAGAGAGAATTATGCAATTTGAAGTATTGGCAAACGCCTATCGCGGCGACTATAAGGATCTGATCTACACCGGCCACATCGCCGTGGTCGACTATACCGGCAAGCTGCTGTATTCCTGCGGCGACCCCGATAAGGTGGCTTTTGCCCGCAGCTCGGCCAAGCCCATGCAGGCCATGTGCGCCTTTGAAAGCGGCGCTGTCGACGCCTTCGGCCTTGAAGAGCGCGAGATCTCGCTGCTCTGCGCCTCCCACAACGGCGAAGAGATGCATGTCGAGGGCGTACGTTCGGTCCTCGGCAAGGCCGGCCTGGACGAATCCTATCTCCAGTGCGGCAAGCACGCCCCCCTCTATGCCCCTGCCGCCAAGGTACTGGGAGAGGCCGGCGTGGCCTACAGCGAGATCCACTGCAACTGCTCGGGCAAGCACAGCGGCATGCTGATCACCGCCAAGCATCTGGGCGAGAGCCTGGGCGATTACTACACCCGCGGCCACAACGTCCAGAAGCGCATCACCAATATGATCGGCGATCTGTGCGACTATGATCCCGAGAAGATCGTTCTGGGCACCGACGGCTGCGGCGTTCCCGTTCACGCCCTGCCCCTGCGCAACTTCGCCATGGGCATCGCCCGCCTGACCAAGCCCGAGTGCCTGCCCGGCGAGAGAGCCGCCTATGCCAAGCGCATCACCACCGCCATGCGCAAGTATCCCCTGATGATGTCGGGCAGCGAGCGCATCGACGCCGCCCTGATGGAGCACCTCAATGTCTATGCCAAGTCGGGCGCCGACGGCTATTATATCGTCGGCTTGATGGATCAGGGCATCGGCATCGCCCTCAAGATCGACGACGGCAACGGCGACGTCCGCAACATGGTCGTTGTCGAGACCCTGCGTCAGCTGGGCGTCATCAACGACGAGAATATGCACCACTTCGAGAAGTGGGCCAAGAAGGAAGTCCGCAACCACAAGGACGAGCTGGTCGGCTATACCCTCGTCGACTTTACTCTCCACAAGGCAGAATAAAGGTTTCTACGGAAAGGCTCCCGTTTCGGGGGCCTTTTCTTTTTGTGCGGTACTTGACAAAATCATCCTACATATGTAGTATATAAGTAAGAGATACCACAACTGTAGGAGGTATAGCCATGAAACTGAGCGAATCTGAATGGGCCCTGATGGAGGTCCTGTGGGCAGGCGAGCGCTTTGCCCTCCACGAGATCGAGAAAGCCCTCCGCCCCACGCTGGGGTGGAGCAAGAATACCGTTCATACCTACCTGACCCGCATGGCCGGGAAGGGAATGGTGGACATCGAGAAGGGGCAGCCGCGCCCCTACAGCGCCGCCGTCAGCCGCGAGCGCTGCGCACGTGACGAACGGGCCGAGCTGCTGGGCAAGGTCTATGGCGGTGCGGCCGGCGATCTGATCGCCGCCTTCCTCAAGGAGACCCATATTTCGGGTGAGGAGCGTGACCGCCTGCGCCGGCTGCTGGACGAAATGGAGGTGTAGGGCATGACCAACATCTGGAGCTTCCTGGTGCAGACAGCGGCGGTCAGCATGACCATTCTGATCCTGTGGGCCGTCAAGCGATTGATGCGCGAGCATTTTTCGCCTTTTTGGCAATACGGCATCTGGTCGGTGGCCGCCCTGCGCGTATTTCTTCCGGCCTCGATGGCCAGGAGCCTGCTGCCGTCGCTCATGGTATGGCTGGAGATTTTGAAAAACAAAGCCGAAACGCTGATGCCCACGCTTTATGCACCGTCAAGCTACTGCACGCCGCTGCAGCCGATCGTGCCTGAGCATCCGTTTCCGGTCTTGATCGGTGCGCCGCAAAGCATCACCGATTGGCTGTTTGTTATTTACACAGCCGGCGTGTTGCTTTTTGGATTGCGGTATTTGTGGAGCTATATCCGTTTGCGTTACGCCTTGAAGAACAGCCCAACGGCATCGGCAGAACAGTTGGCACAAATTGCACAGATCTGTGAAAGATACGACCTCAAAAGCTGCCGTGCCGTACAGGCCGAGGGCATCGAATCGGCCTTTGTCTGCGGTGTGTTTTCGCCCGTGCTGGCGCTGCCTGTCCACCGGGAGATCGATGATAAGGTATTGCTGCACGAGCTGCTGCATCTTAAATACCGTGACCCGGCCCAGACCCTCTTCTGGTGTGCCATCCGCTGCCTGCACTGGTGTAATCCGCTGGTCTGGCTGGCCTGCGACCGCATCGGCAACGATATGGAGACCCTATGCGATCAGCGCGTGCTTGAGAGCCTCGAGGGGGAGGCACGACGGGATTACGGCCGCATCCTGCTGGATATGGCCAACGAGAAGTATGCCCGCCTTCCGGGGACTAGCTCGGTCTCCAATGGTGGCAGAAACATCCGCCGCCGCATCGAGAGCCTTGTACGCTTTAAGAAGTTTCCCGGCGGCATGCGCATGGCCTATATCTGTATGATCATCCTGCTGGCTGTACCCATGCTGACCGGACAGGCTGCCGGCTATGACGATGATGATTACTTCACAGGCAACGAAGAGGAACGGACGTGGGCCATGGCGCTGGCGCGCATCCACCGCTGCCCCACCTATACCAGCGCCAT
>JAFQKM010000268.1 GCA_017396925.1 Clostridia bacterium | reverse complement strand
TCGGGCTGCTCGGCAAAATTACAGATCTGATAGTTCTGCATATTGGGATATTCGCCAAACGGCCCGCCGCTCTCCAGCCAATAGGGGTGCCGATTCGGCTGACCGGTGACATAGGCCGTCTGCTGCAGCAGGCCATCCATTTCCTCTGCCGGTGCAGCCATCATGCGGTACAGACCGTTGTGCAGCATCAGCCCCTTGGCGTAGGTGTCGATGGCGCCGGCCGGAGTCGTACAGCGGCGCAGGCGAACAAGGGCCAGCGCACGCTCCATTTCCAAAGCGCTCTTCGGCTCCAGCGCCTGTGTATCGACGGTGTAAGCTGTGCCGTACAGGGCAGGCGCCCCCATCAGCAGAAACAGGCACATACCCAGCACAGCCATGCCCTTGGGAAATTTTTTGAAATAGACAATGGCGCCGATGCGCTGGCCAATGTTTCTGCCGCCGTTGGCGATCGAGCTGGTGCCCGGCATGGATGCATATTTTTCATTGGCCATCGACAGCAGGATTCGCCCGTATTCGCGGCGCTCTTCCCCTTCCAGCAGGGCCAGCACGCGGCTGTCGCAGGCCATTTCCAGATCATTTCGGATCTGGGCAAAGATCGGGTACAGCATGGGATTGCACCAGTGCAGTGCGCGCAGGACATACCAGATCAGGTTGTGCAGCGCATCCCGATGCTTCAGATGCAGCAGCTCATGCAGCAGCACTTTGTCGTCCACCGGCCGATCTTCGGGCAGGATCAGCTGCGGCTTTCGGATGCCGCAGACAAAGGGACTTGTGATGCCCGCCATCGTGCAGGCCGGGCAGACGGGCAGAGCATACTGCTTGCCGATCGCCTCGATGCGCAGGGTCATCTCTTCCCCTGCCGGACGGCTGCCTTGTTCGATCGTGCGGCGCAGGGTTCCATAACTGATCATTCCGCGCAGCAGGAAAAGAATCACCCCGGCGGCGTAGAGCACAAAGATCCAGTCGGTGATGCTTACAGGACTTTTTTCAAACCAAGGCAGCACATGATGCAGCCTTTCGGCGGTGTAAGGCGTGGTGTAGGCCGAGGTCAGACCGCGCTCGACCATGGCTTTGAGGCTCTCGATCCACAGTCCGGCAGGCAGAAAGAAATATCGTCCGGAGGCCGCAGGCAGCAGAATGCGCAGGGCCAGAATGCCCCAGAACCCATACTGCCACCGGGGCGGCAGCTGACGGCTGACCAGCCGACCGATGCCCCACAGAAAGTATGCCGTCAGCGTTACCGCCGCCGTCTGCACAAGGAAGCTCCAGATGTTGGTCATGCCCTACACCTCCATTTCGTCCAGCAGCCGGCGCAGGCGGTCACGCTCCTCGCCCGAAATATGGGTCTCCTTGAGGAAGGCGGCGATCAGATCACCGGCCGCACCGCCATAGACTTTACCCAACAGCTCGGCCCGTTCGTCACGGGCGCAGCGCTCACGGCTGACGGCGGCGCTGTAGGGGCGCGGCTGCCCCTTTTCAATGTCCACCATTCCCTTCCCGGCCATGCGGGTCAAGTAGGTGTGGACGGTATTCTTGCTCCACCCCAGCGTGGGGCGGAGGGCCTTTTCGATCTCGTGGAGGGCAAAACGCTCGCCTGCCCACAGAACCTCCATGACGGCCCATTCGGATTCGCTCAGTTTCATGGCTATACCTCCTACAGTTGTGGTATCTCTTACTTATATACTACATATGTAGGATGCTTTTGTCAAGTGCCGCGCAAAAAGAAAAGGCCCCCGAAACGGGAGCCTTTCCGTAGAAATCTTTATTCTGCCTTGTGGAGAGTAAAGTCGACGAGGGTATAGCCGACCAGTTCGTCCTTGTGGTTGCGGACTTCCTTCTTGGCCCACTTCTCGAAGTGGTGCATATTCTCGTCGTTGATGACGCCCAGCTGACGCAGGGTCTCGACAACGACCATGTTGCGGACGTCGCCGTTGCCGTCG
>JAFQKM010000032.1 GCA_017396925.1 Clostridia bacterium | reverse complement strand
GGTTGGCGGCATAGGCAAAGCTGCCCGAGCACATGGGCTGACCCTGACGGCAGACGTCGATGTCGGTGGTCGAGCCGCCGATGTCGATGACCGCCAGATCGCTGGTGGTATGAATGGGCAGACCCTCGGGCTGGGTAACACGGATGTAGGTACCGGCGGCGGCGCTCTCGGCCATCAGCTTATGGCGAAGCTGAACGCCCTGGGGCAGGCTGCGGCCCACCATCTGAACGGCCTTGTCGTAAAGCTTGGCCGACTTGACGCCCTTGGGATAGGCGATGAGCAGCTGGATCTTATCCTGACCATGGGAGAGCATCCACAGATAACCCAGCTGAATGGCGGCGGCCAGTGCGGTGGTATAGGCCTTGGTGGCACGCTGGTTCTCGGCCTTGCCGCTGCCGGCCTGGGCCTTCATATTGATCGAAAGATCGGTATGGGCGGCACCCTCGCCGATGGCCATCAGACTCTCGGCGGTCAGATTGACCAGACGGCTGCCGATGCCGGGCGCCTCCAGATCGGCCGGACTGTCGCCGGTGCGGAAATGCTCGACGATGGTGGGATGGAGGGGGCCGCGGAAGTCGGTCTGGCCGCACAGGGCGCAGAGAGCGTTGAAGGTCGCGGCCGACATGGGGCCGATGGGCTGGCTGATCTCGCGTGCGCCAAACTCGACGGCATGAACGGTCGAAGACAGGCCGCGGCTCTCGTCCAGAATGGCTGCCATATGGAAGGTTGTGGTGCCGGGGTCGATCGACAGCAGGCCTCGGCCTTCATAGCGTCGTGCCTCCCAGGAAGCCTCGGTGCCTTCGGTCAGCAGATGAACGATGGGAATGCCTGCCGCGTCGGTCAGGGTGACATAACGGGTCTGCTTGCCGGTGCGATAGACCGCCCAGCTGCCGCCGGTGCTGTGGAGCAGATGGCTCTTGACGTCTCTTCTGCCGTCGGGCAGAACACACTGCTCGATGGGGCCGAAGCTGGCCATGGGGATGCCGAAGATGGGCTCCAGGTCAAAGCGGCTGGGGCGAACGGCCTCGGAAACCAGCAGACAGCGGCCATTCCACTGCGCATCCGATACGCCCTGCATATGAAGCAGCTGGATGATGGCCGGTGCACCCGACAGATCGATCAGCTGCTCGATGGCATAGGTGCGGCGGCGCTCGACGGCCTCGCCGTCGTAGGTCAGAGAAACGGTGATGGCGATCTGACGGTCGGGGGCCTTGTCGAGGGTCACGCTGCCGATGACCGCCTTGGGATCATCGAGGATGGCGCTGCTCAGGGGAGGCAGCACCAGCAGAGGTGTCTTCTTGTCGCCCACACGGATGGTGCTGCACAGACGGCCGCCGATCCTGCGGTCGGGCTGCTCGGTGCTGCCGGCGTCAAAACGCATGACGGCCAGCGTATCGGTAAAAACCTCGGGCAGCGGCGTACCGGGAACGGTCAGCGCTTCCAGCAGGCCCTTGCCGGCATAGAGTTCCACATCGGCCGATTCACAGAGGGTGATCTGGCCCATAAAGCGCTGACGGCGGCCGGCATCCAGCTGATTGCCGTATTTATTCAGATAGAGGGCCATGCCGGGGAAACGGGCAATGGGATAGATACGCTCGAGCATGAAGATCAGGCGTGCCGCTTCGTCGGCCGACAGATGAGGCATGGGGTCGCTCCATACGGCCTGGCCGCCCTTCCAGGTCAGCCAGGGAACATCGATGGCACGAACGGCCTTTTCGGAAATACCGGCGGCAGACGCCAGAATACCATCCTTGTGGTAGAGAACGCCCACCAGATACACTTCGTTGTCGCCGGTGTAACGCAGGGCACAGAAGGCCTCCTGCTCGCCGATATCGCGCTTGAGCTGATCGATGGCGGCACGGGCCATCTCGTGGCCCGAATAATCCTCCAGCTGGAAGCCCATACGCTCGCCGCGGCGGATACGCAGGGCCACCAGACCGATGGTCTGCAGCAGAATGGGCGCCAGTTCGGTCCGGCCCTCCAGCGCACGCTGCAGCAGGCGGTAGGGGCGGTTCATATCGGGGTCAAGCTGGGCGGCACGGTCGGCATCCACAGGCTTCTTGGCGGCGCCCTCGTCGAAGGCCTTGCGCATCATGCCGGGACGGATGGTGGAAAAGCCGCCGGGATGGTTGTCCAGCAGGCCGCCTTCGATCTCACGGCGCAGCTCGTCGGAAATATCCAGGCTGCTGAGGATATTATGATGAATATACATCTGTTCATTCTCCTTTCTCAGACGCACAGAACACGGTAGAGCTCCAGCAGGAACTTGGCTGCGGTATCACCGGGGTCAACTTTGTCTACCGCCCTGTCGTAGGCCTGATTGACGGTCAGGCTGCCGGTATCAAAGGCATATTTCTCCTTGCCGCCGGGCAGCTCCCAGCGGGTCAGTTCATCCAGTTCAAAGGCATTGACCTCACTGCCGTCCATATCACCGCGCAGGATCTCCTGCAGCAGATTGGGGTCGAAGAGGACGGTATCGTAATTGCCGAAAACGCTTTGGGGATCGCTCCAGTCCTTGCCCGAAGAGGCGATCTCACAGGCGGCGATCAGCACCTCGCGGGAGAGGGCCACCAGGGCCTCCAGCGGACGGGTGACGGTGGCCAGCTGGGCAACTGTGGCCTCCTCGCCCAGCAGCTTTCGGATATGGGGCGCCTTGCGCAGCTCGCTGTCGCCGACGCCTACGGTCATGGGGCGCAGCTTGAGCCATGTGAAGGCTGCCAGACGGACCGACGAGACCATCGAGCGTGCAAAACGCTCGTCTTCAAAGCTGCTCCATGTCACGCGGGATTCACCCACCTCGGCGGTACGGGGCAGGAAGATGCGGTTGCCGTCGTACATCGATTCAAAGGGGGTCTCGAGGCTCTCGCGGATGGCCAGCAGGGCATAGAGATCGCCCAGCGTGAAGTGGCGGTACTGCTCGCCGCCGAAGGAATACTGCTCGCAGGCTGTAACGGCAGGTGCATCGACAAAATAGGTACGGGCGACCTTCTGGTCGATGCCCTCCTTCTGGCGGTTGCGGATCCAGTTGGCGGCACGCAGGCCGTCTTCCTCCGAGTCGAGGCGGATGGGATCATCGATATCGTCGCTGACGGGATGGCGTGCATAGCCCAGCAGAACGACATTGTGGATGCGCAGATCACCCAGACGGTTGGGATCAACGGCACGGCAGCCTTCATAAATGGCCTCACTGAAGGCATTGAGGAAGGTCGCGCCGGTGGCGCCGATGCAGGCGCCTGCCAGGCTGACCACGACCTTATGGCCGTTGCGGTAGGCCTGAATGATGGAATCGCTCAGGGCCTCGAGGGTGTCGGTATGCAGCATGGCGCCGGTCCACATCTGTACGACTCGGGCAATGCCATAGCCGCCGACCTTGCGGGGACGGGCCATCTCGCCGGGGGTAAGCACCACCGAGATCTGATCACGGGCCGCCTTGTCGTCGCGGACCATATCGGCGATGGAGTTTTCATCGGTGGAGTTTTCCATATCCTGGCTGACCGATGCATTGACGGCACGGACAGGACCGCCGATGACACGGCCGGTATCCCACTTGAGGATGGCATTGATCAGCTCGGTCATACGGGTCATCATGGAAGCACCGCGGCTGCCGGCATCCATGTCGACGGTGGCAATGACAGGGCTCTGGTAATCGGCGCGGTCGCGTGCCGCACGGAAGAGCTTATTGCCCAGCATGAAGAGGGCGTACAGGGCCAGAATGAAGCTGCCGCTGCCGCCAAAGCCGATGAGAAAACGGGCAACGCCGTCGTTCTGGCTCTGCACAGGCTGGGGATCGGGGGTGGGCAGAGCCTGAGGCTCGGCCTCTTCTTCATCGTGAAACAGGTTAAAGAACCATTCAAACATGTTGTTGTCTCCTTTCGTATCAGATGCTGCAGCGCTGTGCGCTTTCGCGAATGCCCATCCAGAGGCCGAGGCCGTCGGGGATCATGGCCAGAATGGCGCCGATGGCCAGGCAGCCGATCTCTTCACCGCTGGTCAGGCCGAAGGTAAAGGCCAGCAGGGGCATGATGGCCATCGCAATCAGGGCAGGTACAGGATTTACAACCACCGTACCGGGGTTAACGGCGGCATCCAGCTTGCTGCAATGGCCGTTGAACCACAGCAGCCAGCCCACCACCGATACCAGGGCAAAGCCCAATGCACAGCTCCAGGCATAACCGCTGTATTCCATTCCGACGTCGCCGATCATGGCATAGGCGCCGATCAGCATACCGCCGGCCAGCTGACCCAGCAGCATCAGGGCAAATCCACTGCCGGCTTTCTGAAATCTCTTCATAACAAATTGTCCTCCTTCTGCAGGTTTCTTTATGGTTTATCGTGTCAGGATGATCTCGATGTGGCGCACGATGCGCGTCTGGGGTACCGCCGCCGAAAGCAGCTGATCGACGTCGGTCAGATCGAGGGTGCGGGACAGGATGTCGGTGGCCCCGGCCGTCCAGATCTGATGGCGATCGTTGAGCGGAGAGACCGGCAGCAGATCCTGCAGGCTCTGGTATTCATAGACGGTGGCCGACTTTTCGGCGATCCAGCCGCTGCCCGGGTCGGCTTCGGCGGTCAGATCAAACGAGATCTTATATTCGGTCTTTTTGCCGGGAGCTTCCAGGCCAAGCTGCAGCAGCCAGCCGCCGCTTTCCGAGGCTCGGCTGCCGTCCCGCTTTTCGGCCCCTTCCTTCCACAGGGGCAGCGCCTCTTCCAATGCACAGGCTGTCAGTTCCACAGCAGCATCGGAAGGTGCAAAGGCGCCCTCTTCCCTGCCGAGGCTGCGCTGCTCGACCGTCAGATTGGATACGGTCAGCGCTTCGCTCCGGAAGGGGCTGCTTTCGCTCATGGGGGCCAGCAGGGTCAGCTGGACATTGTTTTTATATTTGCTGGCCGTCGACTTGCTGTATTCGAATCGGAAGGTGTCGCCGGTCTGCTCGGTCAATACGGCATTGACGGTGGTATTGAGGGTATCGGCTCTGCCGCCCGACAGTTTCCGGGCCTCGATCACGCCAAAGTCGCCGATGCCGCTTTCGCCCCAGTAGTTGTCGCCGCCCCAGTAGATGGCCTTGTCGAGGGCTGCATTGCCGCCCAGCTTTTCGGCAAAACGGGCGTCGAAATCGATCAGCTTGGCAATGGGGCCGATGGCCAGAATATAGGCCTGGGCATTGCCTCGATAGCCCAAGACGGTGCGGATCTCGGTGCCCTTGGCTGTAAAGGCCGGGTAGGAGACATTGCCGCTGAAGCCGCTGCAGGTCAGGCCATACATGGTCAGGCCGGTATCGTCGCGTGCAGCCAGGATCTCCGAAAGCTCGGCCGCGATCTGGGATGCACCGAAGTTGTTTTCGGTCATGTCGGTCACCACCAGTGTCAGGCGGGCGGGATCGATCAGGCCGCTGTCAAAGAGCAGGCCAAGGGGGCCTTTTTCCCCAAGCTTGGGGATGGGCTCGCCCAGCTGATAGAAGGTATACAGGTTTTTCTCGGTGAAACTGACCTTAAGGGCGTTGTAGTCGATGGCGCTCCAGCGCAGATTGTCGCTTGCCTTGTCGGCCACCGTCTGCAGGGTATAGCATTCGGTGTCGCGCAGGGCCTCACTCTGCATAAGAGCATGAAGCACACCGCCGTACTGGTCGGTCTCGGTCAGGCCGAACATGGCCTGTGAATTGTCGAAAAAGATGCGGTCGGGGCCGTCAGGCTCTGCCTGCAGAGCAGGCTCGGGAACTGTGGCCTCGATTTCTTCTTCGGGGGGTGCCGCATCCTGCATCTCTCCGGCCTTGCCGCATCCGATCAGCACCATCGCGCCGGCCAGAATGGGCAGCAGAAAGATCAGGCACCAGAAAGTCATATGCTTGCGTTTGATGGGGATCACTCCTTCCGTTATTTCTGTAGCTATACCATAGCAGATTTACGAAATGCACGCTAAATGCGTTGTGGAGATTTGAAGTCGCAGGCATAAAAAAGACCGCCCCATCGGGGCGGTCTTGCGGTTCTGTTGGATGCTTTTATTCAACGGGTGTGGGCTGCTGGGGTTCATCCTCGCAGCTGCAGGTCTCGACTTCGGCCTGTACACTCTGGGCGGCAGGGGCTTCGATGACGATATGCTGGGGCGCTGTCTGCTTGCCTGCAATGGCGCCGCCGGCAATACCGGCCAGCATAGCCGAAAGGTCGATGCCGGTCGATTCCTTCATGCCGTCCATAATCTGGCTGGCCGAGGCCATAACATCACGCACCAGCTTGGTGGAGTTTCCATCGCCGTACATGACGATCTTGTCGGTCTGCGCCAGAGGTGCGGCGGCATTCTTCACGACGTCGGGCAGGGCGGTCAGATACATTTCCAGAATAGAGGCTTCACCCATCTTGCGCTGGGCCTCGGCCTTCTTTTCAATGGCTTCGGCTTCGGCAAGACCCTTGGCACGGATACCTTCGGCCTCCTGCTCCATGGCATAGCGCAGGGCTTCGGCTTCGGCCTTGCGGGCCTCGGCTTCCTTGATAGCTTCATAAGCGGCCGCTTCAGCATCGCGCTGACGGCGGATCAGATCGGCTTCGGCTTCCTTCTCGGCCTTATACTTCATGGCGTCGGCCTGCTTGCGGATCTCGGCATCCAGCTGACGCTCCTTCAGGGCGATCTCCTTCTCGGCCAGCTCGGCTTCCTTCTCACGGCGGGCGATATCGGCATTGGTACGGGTGACCTCGATGACCTTACGCTGCTCTTCCTGCTGGATCGAGTAGGCGGCGTCGGCCTCGGCCTTCTTGGTGTCGGCGCGGACCTGCATCTCGGCCTGCTGGACCAGCAGTTCGGCATTCTGCTCGGCGATCATCTTTTCGGCCTGGACCTTTACGGCATTGGCCTCCTGCTCGGCGTTGGCCGAAGCGATCGAGATGTCGCGCTGGGCATGAGCCTTGGCGATCTGGGCCTGCTTGCGGATCTGCTCGACATTGTCGATACCCATGTTTTCGATGGTGCCGGCATTGTCCTTGAAGTTCTGAATATTGAAGTTAACCACCTCGATGCCCAGCTTCTGCATATCGGGCACGACGTTTTCGGTGATCTTTTTGGCAACGCCCTGGCGGTCCTGCACCATTTCCTTCAGACCGACCGAACCGACGATCTCACGCATGTTACCCTCGAGGACCTGGGTGACCATCGAGATCATTTCACTCTGCTGCATACCCAGCAGGGCCTCGGAGGCCTTTTCCAGCAGCTCGGGATCGCTGGAGACCTTGATGTTGGCAACACCGTCGACCGAGACGTTGATAAACTCGTTGGTGGGGACGGCTTCGGATGTCTTGACGTCGACCTGCATGACACGCAGCGACAGCTTGTCGACACGCTCGAAGAAGGGGATGCGCCAGCCGGCCTTACCGATCAGGATACGCTTTTTGCCCAGACCCGAAATAATATAGGCCGTGTCGGGCGGCGCCTTGAGGTAACCAAGCACCAGAAGCACGATGGCAAAGATGGCAGCAACTGCGCCGCCGATGACTGCGGGGTTAAACATTCCGTTCATTTCTTTTCCTCCTGTTTTT
>JAFQKM010000031.1 GCA_017396925.1 Clostridia bacterium | reverse complement strand
CTGCAAGCTGCCTGCCGATATCGGTGAGCGCGAGGTATTCCTGGTCGATCCCATGCTGGCCACCGGCGGCTCGGCCTGTGATGCCATCCGTCAGCTCAAGAAGCACGGCGCCAAGAACATCCGCTTCCTCTGCATCGTAGCTGCCCCCGAGGGTATGGCGCGTGTGGAGCGCGAGCATCCCGATGTTCCCGTCTATGCTGCCGTTGTAGATGAAGGCCTGAATGAAAACGGCTATATCGTTCCCGGTCTGGGCGATGCCGGCGACCGTATCTTCGGTACTATATAAACAAAAAAGAAAGTGCTTTCTGCAAGATCTGCAGAGAGCGCTTTTTTGTTGCCTGTTTTATCGCCGTTCGACCATGATGATAAACTCGCTTGTTCCGGCTTCGGGCTTGCGCGTGCCATAGTATCTGAACCCATGACGCGCGTAGAAGGGCAGGGCTTTGTGGTTCTTCTCCAGCACCCATGCGTAATCGACACCGAAATGTTCAACGGCAAAATCGATCAGCTTGCCGCCGATGCCTTCGTTCTGGAAGAAATGGTCGACATACAGCGTCTCGATCTCGTTTTCGCGGATCTCGATGAGGCCTTTGATCAGGCCATCGTCATAGACCCATGTCTGCCCCAGCAGGACGGGATCGTCGAGGTATTTCCGGGCGACCGGCAGCACCTGCAGTTGGCCGAAGGAAAAGGCATCATCCTGAAAGATGCTGCGGTAGTTCATGCGTTTGGTAAAAACGAGGATCTCAGCAATACGGGATACATCGGCCGCTGTGGCCTTGCGGATGGGATGCATGGAAAAGCCTCCTTTGAAATGGGGATGGAAAGAAAAAGCCGCCCGGGATGGGCGGCTTTAGACTTTAGCGTCTTGTTCGGTTGGTACGGCTGCGGCTGCGGCTTCTCGAACGGCTGCCCGAATAGTTGGAGCGGAGGTTCGAGCTGCGGCGACGGCGCTTGCGGCGGCCGAAGATGCCCAGCAGGAAGAAGACCAGAACGGCCAGAACCAGCAGGCCGACGATGATCTTGAAGAAGGTGCCGGAGAAGATGCCCAGAATGGCATCAACGATGAAGAGCCATGTGGAACGCTGGACGTCGTCGTTGGCGACCAGGTTCAGCGTGACATATTCCTTGCCGTTGTAGCTGTAGGTGGCAGAACCCAGAACATCGCCCTTGACGATGGGTGCTTCGATGTTTTCGTTGATCTTGGTCTCGCAGGTGACATCATTCTGATCGAAGTCGACGGGGAGCAGGGCGGTGTAGCCGTTTTCGGGAACCAGAACAACGGTGTCGGCATCCTTGCCCAGGGCAACGGGGGCCTCGGCAACGGGATCACTGCCGGTGACCATCGACTGGACCTGGAAGCCGCTCTTGACATAGTCCAGCAGCTTGATGGTCTCGGTCATGCTGCCCATGGTGCCGTCTTCGGCCTTGGAAGCGCCCAGAACAACGGTGATATAGGTCAGATCGCCCGACTGGATGCCGCTGACCAGGCAGAGGCCGGCAGGTGTGGTCGAGCCGGTCTTGATGCCGATGGCGCCTTCATAGAAGTAATCGCGGCTGCGCCACAGGGAGATCAGATGGTTGGTGGTGGAAATGGTCTGCTCGCCATGCATGTTGGTGGCAGGAAGAACGGTCTTGTCGATCTTGACGATCTCGGCGAAGGTGCCGTTGCTCATGGCATACTGGGAGATCTTCAGCAGGTCGCGGGCGGTGGTATAGTGGTTTTCGTCGTGGAGGCCGTGGGGATTGACGAAGTTGGTGTTCTGGCAGCCCAGCTCCTTGGCCTTGTTGTTCATCAGTTCAACAAAGGCGGGAATGCTGCCCGAAATATGCTCGGCCAGCGCATTGGCGGCATCGTTGCCCGAGGCGACCAGCAGATAGGTGATCATATCGAGCATATTCATCTGCTCGCCTTCCTTGAGCATGATGTTGCTGCCGCTGCCCTCGAGGGAACGGACGGCACTGCCCGAGACGGTAACGGTATCGCTCAGGTTGCCGTATTCCAGGGCCAGAATGGCGGTCATGATCTTAGTGGTGCTGGCAGGATAGAGCTTTTCGTCGGGATTATGTTCAAAGACGATCTCGCCGGTGGTCGATTCACCGACGATGGCGCCCTTGGCGTCGATGGTGGGCGGCGTGAGGGCGTGGGCCTCGAGGCCGAAAGTGCAGGTCATGCAGAAGAGGGCTAAAAAGAGAGCGGTGAGTTTTTTGAACATGGCAGATCCTCCTGGGGGTAAAGAGATTCGGGATTATCGGAAGCGGCAGCGCCGCGCAGATGATGGACTTTCATCCATTCGGAAAGAAAACATATTGTAGCATGGATGAAAAGCGTGCTATAATAACCATGAAGTGATCATTATACGAAACAGGCGCCCCGATGGGGGCCGGTTCCCCTTATATAAAATATAAGAGAAACTATATATAATAAAGTGTATCAAAAAGCCATAACCATTTCAATCCCATTTACAAATTATTTGAGATTTCGACCCGTGAAAAAGGAGGAAAAAATGAGAATTCTTGTAGTCGATGATGAAAAGCTGCTGGTCAAGGGCATTACCTTCAATCTGGAAAATGACGGCTATGAAGTCGACGGCGCCTATGACGGCCAGCAGGCCCTCGAACTCTTTCAGAAGAACGAGTACGACCTGATCATCCTCGATCTGATGCTGCCCATCTACGACGGTCTTTCCCTCTGCCGCAAGATCCGCGAGACCAGCGAAGTTCCGATCATTATGCTGACCGCCAAGGGCGAGATCTCCGATAAGATCCTCGGCCTGGAATACGGTGCAGATGACTATATGACCAAGCCCTTTGACATTCTGGAGCTTAAGACCCGCATCAAGACCATTCTGCGCCGCAGCACCCGTACGGCCAAGAGCGAGAATCAGGTGGAGAGCGTTCTTCATGCCAAGGATCTGCGCGTCGATCTGATCAAGCGCACCGTCGAGATCCGCGACAAGAATCCCGACCTGACCGCCAAGGAGTTCGACCTCTTTGTCATGCTCATGCGCAATGCCGGCACCGTTTTCTCCCGTGACAAGCTGCTGGAGAATGTCTGGGGCTATGGCTATCCCGGCGATATCCGCACGGTCGATGTGCATATCCGCCGCATCCGCGAGAAGATCGAACGCGACGACGCCAACCCCGAATACATCATGACTAAGTGGGGCGTCGGCTACTACTTCAGCGATCCGGGCAAGAAATAGGACGTCTGGGTTTGAAAACGCTTCGCTGGTTTTCAAATCCCAAGAGAGTTCCGGCCTGCGGGCCGGTTTCGCGCAGCCTTTGCGAAGGCGATGCGCGGGTTAGGGTGTTTTGCCCCGGCGCATGTCCGTGGCAAAACCAATCATGAAAGTTGCTGTCTGTTCAAATTGATGAAATATAGGGGCAGGCGTAGGTTGCAGTGGAGAAAAAGCCGCAGCTATAGCAGAAACAACGATAAAACCAAAGGCCGATGGGTCCCATCGGCCTTTTTGCAAGAGGTGAGTTTATGGAATACCGGCGCAGTCCGGCACTGGTCAACAGCCTTCGATTCAAGGTTCTGGTCAGCTTTATGCTGCTGACCGTTGTGCTGCTGACCATTCTGAATACCTATCCGGTCGGCCGTATGCGCAACCAGCTGATCCTGGCCCGCGAGGTGGAGATGCGTTCCGACTTCGGCGCATTTTCGGCGGCGCTGGAAAGTGCGGCTGCCCTCGATTATGAAACGGCGGCAACGGCGCTGTCGATTCTGGACGTCGGCCGCGACCAGCGCGTATTGGTCACCGACGCCGGCGGACGTGTACTGTATGACAACCTCAAGACCTCCGATCTGCTGGGCAAAACTGCCCTCTTCTCGGAAGTCATCGAGGCGCTGGGCGGCAAGGATGTTTTCCGCTGCAGCTACGACATCGATGCCTTCAACTACCGTACAGCCTGCGCTGTCATGCGTGACGGCGCGGTGATCGGCGCCGTCTATGCCTATGAATATGACGAAAGCAGCGCCGACCTGCTGCAGGAGACCCGCGAAGAGATCCTGCAGATCTCGGTGGCGGTCAGTGCCATGACCCTGCTGTTTATCATTACCTTCAGTGTTTCCCTCCGCCGCCGGTTCGACCGCGTGCTCGAAGGCGTTTATCAGGTGCGTGAGGGCAACTATGACTACCGTATCGATCTGCGCAGCTCGGACGAATTGGGCATTATCGCCGGCGAGTTCGACAAGATGAGCGATCAGCTGGCCAAAAACGAAAGCATCCGCCGCCAGTTTGTCTCGGATGCGTCCCACGAGCTCAAAACGCCTTTGGCATCCATCAAGCTGCTGTGTGATTCGATTTTGCAGGCGCGGGACATCAGCGTCGAGGATGTACGCGAGTTTCTGGGCGATATCCGCGAAGAGATCGACCGCCTGACCCGTATCACCGAGGGTCTGCTTTATATCAGCCGCATGGAAAACGGCGCGCCCATGGATGGCATCTGCGATCTGACCCATACGCTGGTGCGCAGCACCGATATGCTGCGGGGCAACGCCGCCCAGATGGAGGTCGAGATCTCCTATCAGGATCTGCCCGAAATGGCCTATGTCTCGGGCAATCCCGACATGATCTATCAGGTGGTGTTCAACCTGATGGAGAATGCCGTCAAATACAACCGTCGGGGCGGTCATGTCCGTGTGGCCCTGGAGGTCCGCGACGACCAGACCCTGCTCCATGTGGCCGATACCGGCATCGGTATTCAGGAAGAGGAGCTGGAGCGTATTTTCGACCGTTTCTATCGCGTCGATAAGATGCGTTCCCGCGAGACCCGCGGCACCGGCCTCGGCCTGTCGATCGTCGGCCAGTGCATGGAGGCCATCGGCGGCCACATTGAAGTCACTTCGACCTATGGCGAGGGCACCTGCTTCACGGCCTATTTCAACAATGCGCCCGAGGAAGAAGAGGATTTTGAAGATTACGATGGGGAAGGGGGCGGCACACAGTGAAACGAGCCCTGACTTTTCTGCTGCCTGTTCTGTTCGGCCTGCTGCTGGTATGCACAGCCTGTGACCAAAGCGGCAGCGGTGCCGAGACGCCGGCCCATACGGTTTATTATCTGACCGAAAGCGAAGTTGGACGCGAGCTGGACTATGAGATCCTGTCGGTGCCCGAAGGCACGGTCGAACAGCAGATCCGCGCCATCCTTTCGGCCATGCGCAAGCCGATGAATGCCAACCACCGCACCCTGCTGCCCGACAGCGTCGAGATCAATGCGGTCGAGGTCTTCGGCAGTACGGTGGTCATCCGTTTTTCTTCGGGATACGACCGGCTGCCCGAGATCGAGCGCAGCATGCTCAATTCGGCGGTCGTTCTTTCCATGCAGGCGCTGGAGGACATCGGCTTTATCCGTGTCACCGGCGAGCGTACCAGCATGGCCGGCTATATGAATGCCGATTCGGTGGTGCTGGAAGACAGCGACCTGCGCCTGACCTCCTTTGAGATCGAGGTCTATCCCGTCGACCGCAGCACGGGAAAACTGGTGCCCTATCCGCTCCATATCGCCAGCGAGCAGGAGGTTCTGACGCCGCGTATGGTACTGGAAGAGATGATGGGCGGCATACTGGGCGAAGCAGCGCCTTTTGACGGGCGTATGGATGTGCGCAATGTTACATCCAACGGCGAAAACAGCCTGCGTGCCGATCTGTATGTCCCGGTCGAGCTGGAACTGAAGGGCAGGGAAGCCGACCTCTGGTCGGTGGTCAACAGCTTGTGCAGCTGCCGCGGCGTTGAAACCGTTACGGTGGTCATCAACGGCAGCGCCCCCTCCGAGCGCGGCCTTGAGGGCTGTGACGGCCTGCTGGCTTATGATGCCCGGTGGATCGGCTGATCTGAAAATGAGTAAATATGAGTAAATAAGAGAGAATAAATCTATGAACAACAAGCAGTTTTTCAGGCGTATGCTGGCGCTGGCCCTGCCCATCGCCCTGCAGAACCTGCTGGCCTCCTGCGGTTATCTGGTCGATACGGCCATGGTCACCTCCCTGGGCAATGTGGCCATTTCGGCCATCGGCGTCGCCTCCCGCTGGAGCTTTTTAATGAATATCGTCACCTTCGGCATCTGCTCGGGCAGTGCAACACTGATCGCCCAGAGCTGGGGCGCCGGAGATCACCGCACCATCCGCCGCACCACCGGTCTGGCGCTGACGGCCGTCATCGGCGTTAGTCTGCTCTATATCCTGATGGCCCAGCTTTTCCCGGCCCGGATGATGTCCCTTTTTACAGATGAAGCCGCCGTCATCGAGCGCGGCGTCGGTTATATCCGCATGGCCGGCTTTGCCGTTCTGTTCAGCGGCGTCTCGCTGGTGGTCAGTACGGCAGTGCGTTCCACCGAAGATGTCACCACCCCCTTTATCGCATCGATCGTCGGCGTGCTGAGCAACTGTCTGCTCAACTACTGCCTGATCTACGGCCATTTCGGTCTGCCTGCCCTGGGGCTGGAAGGTGCGGCGCTGGCCACCGTTCTGGCCATGATGCTGCAGGCGGCGACCATCTTTGCCATTGCCGCCCATAAAAAGAGTGTCTTTCTGCAGGACCGCCGCCAGCTGTTTGGCTGGGACGGCGGCTTTGTCGGCAAGTATATCGGTATCAGCACCCCTGTATTGCTCAACGAGATGCTGTGGGCGGTGGGCACCAACATCTATTCGATGATCCTGGCCCGTCAGGGCAGCGAGAACTTTGCTGCCTATACGGTCTTCAATTCGATCCACGAGGTCTTCTTTGTTTTCTTCATCGGCCTGTGCAATGCCTGCGCCATCATGGTCGGCAAGTCGATCGGCGAGAAGAAGCCCGACGAGGCCTATAAGATTGCCGGAAAGAATCTGATCGCCATTCCGGTTCTGTCGCTGGTGCTGGGTACGCTGCAGATCGTCCTGCGCCATCCCATTCTGCACCTCATGCAGCTGGAAACCGCCGGCGCCCATCAGACGGCTGCCGATCTGCTGGTCCTTCACGGCCTGCTCATGCCCCTGATCAATGTGCCCTATCTGGCCGTTGTCGGCATCTTCCGCGCCGGCGGCGACACAAAATACGGCTTTTATGTAGATACCGGATCGATCTATTGTATCGGTATCCCTGTACTGTGGTATATGGCATATATGACAAATGCTTCTTTTGTGGCCATGGTGGCCGGAATGTACCTGGGAGAGTACATCTTAAAGACGCTTTTCTGCCTGCAGCGCTACAAAAGCCGCAAATGGATCCGTGATCTGGCCTGATTTTAGAAAAACACAGAGAACAAACGAAAGCCGGGACTTGTGTCCCGGCTCTTTTGTTACCCAAGATGTTGTTCACTATGCTGAAAATAAAACAAGATGTTGAGAAATGTATTGACAAAAAAATTGTTTTGTGCTTGGTTGACACAAGACATAGATACGATTATAATTTGAAACCGAAGCCGGCATACGGGCAGAGAAAGCCTGTGAAAGACCGGAAATTAATGGATAATATGCGCAAGCCTGAGCTGCGATGAGAACGGAAAACCGCTGTTGCAGAATGGTCGGGCGCTGCATCTTCCCGTATAGACAAGCCAAGAAAGACAAGAAAGGGGTAGGTGGATTTGTTCACCAAAATTATCAAAAGAGACGGCCGCGAAGTCGATTATGATCTCGGCAAGATCGTAGCTGCCATCTCCAAGGCTATGGAGGCCAGCCAGAGCATTGATGAGGGCGAGAGCCAGCGCATCGCCAAGCTGGTTGAAAAACAGCTGATGGAGCGTTTCGGCGAGGAGGCCCCCGGCGTCGAGGATATCCAGGATATCGTCGAACTGGCCCTGATGGACAACGGCTATTCCACCGTCTCCAAGAAATACATCATTTACCGTTCCGAGCGCAACAAGGCCCGCGAAATGAAGAGCAACCTGATGCGCGTTTATAACGAGATCACCTTCTCGGATGCCGAAGACAGCGACCTCAAGCGCGACAACGCCAATGTCGACGGCGACACCGCCATGGGTACCATGCTCAAGTATGGCAGCGAGGGCGCCAAAGACTTCTATGAGAAGTATATCCTGAGCCCCGAGCAGAGCCGTGCACACCGCGAGGGCGACATCCACATCCACGACTTTGACTTCTATACCCTGACCACCACCTGCTGCCAGATCGATATCGTCTCCCTGTTCAAGGGCGGTTTCTCCACCGGTCACGGCTTCCTGCGTGAGCCCAACGATATCTCCAGCTACGGCGCACTGGCATGTATCGCCATCCAGTCCAATCAGAACGATCAGCACGGCGGCCAGAGTATCCCCAACTTCGACTACGGCCTGGCAAAGGGCGTAGCCAAGACCTTCCGCCGCATCTACGGCGCCAACCTCGGCAAGGCCGTTGCCCTGCTGGAGGACGCCGACGACAATACCGAGGCACGTCAGGCCCAGATCCGCGCGCTGATCAAGCGCATTGCCAAGGAGCAGGGCGTATATCCCCAGATCAACATGACCGAGGCCTATAAGGAAGTCGAAAAGCGCGAGCTGGCTGCCATCGGCATCGAAGGCGAGCTCTATGAGAAGAGCACATCCTTTGCCTATAAGAATGCCCTGCGCGAGACCGACAAGACCACCTATCAGGCCATGGAGGCCCTGGTTCACAACCTGAACACCATGCACTCCCGTGCCGGTGCGCAGACGCCCTTCTCGTCGATCAACTACGGCACCGATACCTCTCCCGAGGGCCGCATGGTCATCAAGAATGTCATGCTGGCTACCGAGGCCGGTCTGGGCCGCGGCGAGACCCCCATTTTCCCCATCCAGATCTTCAAGATCAAGGAGGGCGTCAACTACAATCCCGGCGATCCCAACTATGATCTCTTCAAGCTGGCCTGCCGTGTATCGGCCAAGCGCCTGTTCCCCAACTTCAGCTTTATCGACGCCCCCTTCAATCTGCAGTATTATAAGGAAGGCCGCCCCGAGACCGAAATCGCCTACATGGGCTGCCGTACCCGCGTCATGGGCAATGTCTACGACCGTGAGAACGAGATCTCCTTCGGCCGCGGCAACCTGTCCTTCACATCGATCAATCTGCCCCGCATCGCCATCGAGAGCAAGGGCAATATCGAGTGGTTCTATGAAGAGCTGACCCGTAAGATGGATCTGGTCACACGCCAGCTCCTCGACCGTTTCGCCATCCAGTCCAAGAAGAAGGTCAAGAATTATCCCTTCCTCATGGGTCAGGGTGTATGGATCGGCTCCAAGAACCTGTCTCCCAACGACTGCGTCGGCGAGATCCTCAAGCACGGCACCCTGTCGGTCGGCTTCATCGGCCTGGCCGAGACCCTGGTCGCCCTGATCGGCGAGCACCACGGCCAGAGCGACCGCGCCAGAGAGCTGGGCATGGAGATCGTCACCTTCATGCGCAAGTATCTCGATGATCTGAGCCAGAAGATGGGCCTCAACTTCACCCTGCTGGCCACACCTGCCGAGGGTCTGTCGGGCCGCTTTGTCCGCATCGACAAGAAGCGCTTCGGCATCATTCCCGGCGTCACCGACAGAGAGTACTATACCAACAGCTTCCACATCCCCGTTTATCATCATATCTCGGCCTACGACAAGATCCGCATCGAGGGTCCCTACCATGCCCTGACCAATGCCGGTCATATCAGCTATGTCGAGCTGGACGGCGACCCCAGCCAGAATCTTGAGGCCTTTGAGCAGGTCGTCCGTACCATGCATGACTGCGGCGTCGGTTACGGTTCGATCAACCATCCCGTCGACAGCGACATTGTCTGCGGCTATACCGGCATCATCGGCGAGCGCTGCCCCCGCTGCGGCCGCCTCGAGCGCGACCACGGCCCCAAGTTCGAGCGTATCCGCCGTATCACCGGTTATCTGGTCGGCACCATGGATCGCTGGAACGACGCCAAAACCGCTGAAGAGCACGACAGGGTGAAGCACAGTGTCTGATCAGGTACGTATCAGCGGCATCGTCGGCGCATCGATCACCGACGGTCCCGGCTTCCGTTATGCCATCTTCGTCCAGGGCTGCAGTCATCATTGCCCCGGATGCCATAATCCCCATACCCATGATCCCAACGGCGGCGAGCTGCGCGATACCGCCGAGCTGATCGAAGCCATGGGCAAGGATCCCATGATCAGCGGCGTCACCCTTTCGGGCGGCGAACCCTTCGAGCAGGCCGAGGCTCTGCTGCCCATTGCCAGAGCGGCCAAAGAGAAGGGCATGGAGCTGGCTGCCTACAGCGGATATCTCTATGAAGATCTGCTGGCCGACAACGGCGCCCGCCGTGCACTGCTGGAGCTGTGCGACGTACTGATCGACGGCCCCTATATTGACGCCAAGCGCAATCTGGACATTCGATTCAAGGGTTCGGAGAATCAGCGTATCATCGACGTTCCGGCCTCGATGGCTGCCGGCACCGTCATCCTCAAAGAGGATGGCCGCTGGATCGAGGGCGAGGACCCCTTCCGCGCAGGTATGCGTGAACGCGTATAAAGCGGAATACAAAGCTAAACTTTTTCAAAAGGCTGCCCTTCGGGGCAGCCTTTTTTGTATAAAGATGTTATCAAGAACTGGAAGAGGCATACAGAAAAAGAGAGTTTTTTATATCAAAATGACGAAAAAAAGTTTGTAAAATATAAAAGCGACCCTAAAAGAGGGGAGGGGTAAAGATGAACAAATTATTAATTAGAGTATATACTATATTGTTAAATAAAAATTCAACAAAAAAAGAACACAAGCTAAATTGGTCATTGCCAATTTTGTCAAAATAGTGTACAATTAAGAACGTAAATCACGGTGGAGTAGTGCACTTTGGGGAAAATCAAGTGCCGCACCACGGACCAAAGCTTCGGCAGCGGTCATTTACAAAGAAGGGACTGGTAACTGAAACAAAAGAGAATTTGTAATGAAAACAAAGGTGCCGGAATATAGGTAGAAATACCGGTATTCCAAAACAGATCCGGCAGATTTGATGCATGGCGCGAAAGCGCCGGGCAACAAAGCTTTCGGATCGGCCGTCCGTTTGCCCTCCGTGAACGGGAAGCGGCCAAACCCGTGGGACTTCGGTTCCAGGGGGAACTTAAAGAAATCGGCACAGGCCGTTTTCGTAAGGAAAAAGAGGAGGTAATTATTAATGCAACTCGAGTATTTAAAGACTGCGAATAGCCTGGCAATGTGGATCGGCTGTATCCCCGGTGTTGCACTGGTCATCGTTCAGGCTTACCTGTTCATGATGAGAGCATGGAAGACAGGTCCCAAGATGGGTGTTCCCGTTGAAAGAATGAAGCAGGCCGCAAGTTCGGCTCTGATCGCTTCGATCGGTCCCTCCATCGTTGTTGTTTCCGGTATGTTCTCGCTGCTGGCTTCGGTCGGTGGCCCTCTGTCCTGGATGCGTCTGGCATTCATCGGTTCTGTCATGTATGAGCTGCCCACAGCTGAGCGTGCTGCAATGTTCTGCGGCTCGACACTGGGTACAGATAACATGACACAGGATGCTTTCGCTACAGCTGCCTGGATGATGACTCTGGGCTGCCTGGGCTGGATCCTGATCTCCGCTCTGTTCACCGATAGAATGGAAGTCCTGCGTGACAAGATCGCCGGTGGCAGCATGGATGCTGTTCAGGCTCTGACAGCCGGCGGCGGTATCGGCGGTTTTGCTTACATGGTCGCTATGCGTTGTCTGCCGTTTAATCCTATGAGCTCCAATCTGTGGGCCTGCGTTGCAGCCGGTGCATTCACACTTTGGCTGAACATGTACATGAAGAAGAACCCCACAGCTAAGTGGGCACAGCAGTTCGGTATGACCATTTCGATGTTCTTCGGTATGGCTGTCGGCGCGATCGCTATCTTCATCGCGTAAACAGAATACTGAGAAAGGAGTATCATTATGGAAAACAAGAACAATATCTTCAGAGGCGAATTTTTGCCTTGGATCATTAAGTGGGGTCGCGCTACAAACCTGCTGGGCGTTCTGCTCTGCTTCGGTCCCTGCCTGGCACTGGCTATGATGGGCGTATGGCCCAACTGGACAGCTCTCGGCGCCTGCGCCATGGTCCAGATCCCCGGTCTGATCGTTACTCAGATCCGTGAGCCCATCTCTTACTTCACAGTCCTCGGTGTTCCCGGTACATACATGTCCTTCCTGT
>JAFQKM010000030.1 GCA_017396925.1 Clostridia bacterium | reverse complement strand
TTTTTTCGGTGCCCGACAGGGCAGGGGAGGGGAGAGGCAAGATGCTGCAGAACGGTGTGATCGCCGCCTATTCGGGCGGTAAGCTGCCCGGCGCCATTGGTATCGTCCGTATGTCGGGCGATGGTGTGCTGGACATTATGGATCGGATTTTTAAGCCGAAACGCAAAAAACTGATGTCGGAATGTAATTCCAACGAAATGATATACGGTGAGTTATTGGCTGCGGACGGAATCTGCATCGATATCTGCCTGGCCTGCGTCTTCCGCGGCCCCCATTCCTATACCGGCGAAGATATGGCCGAGATCTATTGCCACGGTTCGGAAGCCATCGTATCGGCGGCGCTGCGCAGCGCCTATGCCTGCGGTGCCCGTCCGGCCGAAGCCGGCGAGTTTACCAAGCGCGGCTTTATGAACGGAAAGATGGATCTGGCGGCTGCCGAGGCGGTGGCCGATCTGATCTATGCCCAGACCGAGCAGGGCGCCAAGAATGCGGCGGCACTGCTCAAGGGTCACCACGCCAAGCCGCTGGCTGCCATGAAGGAGCGCCTGCTGGGCCTGATCGCCCATTTCTATGCCGTCTGCGACTACAGCGACGAGGATATCGAGCCCTTCGAATATGAAGAGGCGGCCCGTACCGTGGCCGAAGATGCCAAGGCACTGGAGAAGCTCTATCAGGGTTATCTGCGTTCGGCCGCCCTCAACGACGGCATTTCGGTTGCCGTTGTCGGCAAGCCCAATGTCGGCAAGTCGTCGCTCTTCAACTGTCTGGCCGGTTTTGAACGCGCCATTGTCACCGACGAGGCCGGCACCACCCGTGACGTGGTCGGCCACCGCATTGCGCTGGAGGGGCAGCTCTTCAATCTGATGGATACTGCCGGTATCCGCGAAGGGGCCGGCCTGGCCGAGAGCATGGGCATCGGACGCAGTTATGAGGCCGCCGAGGAGGCGTCGCTGGTCGTGGCGGTATTCGACGGTTCCCGTCCGCTGGATGGGGAAGACCGCGAGATCCTCGCGCTGTGCAAGGACAAGAATGCCGTGGCGGTCATCAACAAGACCGACCTCGAAGGCTGCGACCTTTCGGAGGTCCGCGAGGCCTTTGGCGATGTTCTGGAACTGTCGGCCAAGGCCGGCACAGGCGTCGACGAGCTGACGGCCTGGCTGCTGAAGAACGCACCCGACGAGACCGAGATCCTCATTACCGGCGAGCGTCAGGCTGCGCTGATCCGTGCGGCAGCCGAAGCCCTGCGTGATGCACAGCAGAGTGCCGAGCTGGGTCTGACCGCCGACGCCTTCCTGCTGGACGCCGAGCGTGCGGCAAGATTGATCGGTCAGGTGCTGGGCGACGATGTGGATATCGACATTGCCCATGGTATTTTCTCGCGGTTCTGCGTGGGAAAATAAACACATTAAGCTATATTTGAATTGCATATTACTTTGAGTTTTGATAAATCACCCCGAAATGGGGGCTTTTGGAGGGAGAATCGCCTATGGCAAGGATCGGCGGAAAATATGATATCGCGGTGGTCGGTGCAGGACATGCCGGCATCGAGGCGGCGCTGGCCGCTGCCCGTCTGGGCTGTTCGGTGCTCTGTTTGTGCACCTGTCTCGACGCCATCGGCAATCTTCCCTGCAATCCGTCGATCGGCGGTACAGCCAAGGGACAGCTGGTGCGTGAGATCGATGCGCTGGGCGGCGAGATGGCCCGTGCAGCCGATGCCACCTGCATCCAGTTCCGTATGCTCAACCGCGGCAAGGGCCCGGCCGTCTATTCTCCCCGTGCGCAGGTCGACCGTATGGCCTACCGCAATTATATGAAGCATGCGTTGGAGACCTGCCCCGGATTGACCCTCATGCAGGGTGAAGCTGCCGAGGTCGTTGTCGATGAAGAGGGTAAGGTTTCGGGCATCAGGCTGGCCTCGGGCCTGCTCTTTGAGGTACAGGCCATTGTTCTGGCCACCGGCACCTACCTGAAGAGCATGACCTTCGCAGGCGAGATGGCCACCCATTCGGGCCCCGACGGTATGCTGTCGGCCGACCGTCTGACCGCCAGCCTCGAGCAGCTGGGTCTGCCGCTGCGCCGATTCAAGACCGGCACACCGGCCCGCCTGGACGGCCGAACCATCGATTATTCCCGTATGGAAGTCCAGCAGGGCGAACCCGACGGCGAAGGCTTCAGCTTTGGCAGCGGCACACCCCTGTCGCAGGCCGTCTGCTATCTGACCTATACCAACCAGAATACCCATGATATCATCCGCGCCGCCCTCGACCGTTCTCCCCTCTTCTCGGGTACCATCGAAGGCGTCGGCCCCCGTTACTGCCCCTCGATCGAAGACAAGGTCGTGCGTTTCCCCGAAAAGGGCCGCCACCAGCTTTTCCTCGAGCCCTGTGGCCTCGAGACTGCGGAGGTCTATCTGCAGGGTCTGTCGACCTCGCTGCCCGAAGATGTCCAGCTGGATATGCTCCATTCCATCGAGGGCCTCGAGAATGTCACTGTCATGCGCTTCGGCTATGCCATCGAGTATGACTGCCTGGATCCCCTCTGCCTGACGGCGACGCTGGAGACCAAGACGGTTCCCGGCCTCTTTGCCGCCGGTCAGCTGTGCGGCAGCTCGGGTTATGAAGAGGCAGCCGGCCAGGGTTTTGTTGCCGGCGTCAATGCCGCCCATAAGGTTCTGGGCAGAGCGCCCTTTACGCTGGCCCGCACCGACGGCTATATCGGCACACTGATCGACGATCTGGTCACCAAGGGCACCAACGAGCCCTACCGTATGATGACCTCCCGTTCGGAATACCGCCTGACAGCACGGCAGGACAATGCCGACCAGCGCCTGATGGGCTATGGCCTTATGCTGGGTCTGATCAGCCCCGAACGATATGCCGGAATGGAAGAAAAGTATGAAATGGCGAAAAAAGAAATTTCTCGTCTGAAGAAAACAAGTGTACCACCCACCGAGCAGCTCAACAGCATCCTTGAAGGCTGCGGCACTACCCCTGTGGCCACCGGTATCCCCCTGCTGGATCTGCTCAAGCGTCCGCAGGTCACCTATGCCGATCTGGCGCCGGTCGATACCGAACGCCCCGACCTGCGCCGTGCCGTCATCGAACAGGTGGAGATCCAGGTCAAGTATGAAGGCTATATCAAGCGTGGCCTGAAGGAGATCGAAGAGCAGAAGCGACTGGAAGATCGCCTGCTGCCCGAAGATATCGACTATTTATCGCTGCATCTGCTGCGTACCGAAGCCCGCCAGAAGCTGGACGCCATCCGTCCCCGCACACTGGGCCAGGCCGGACGCATTTCGGGCGTATCGCCTGCCGACATCGGCGGCCTGATCGTCTATCTTTCGTCCAGGGAGGGCAAATAAATGTTCAAGCAAATCGTAAAAGAATGTCTGGTCGGCTTTGACAATATGCCGATCGATGAGATCCAGCTGGAGCGCATCGAGCGCTTTGCCGATATCCTGCTGGAGAAGAATAAGGTCATGAACCTGACCGCCGTCCGCGAGAAGAACGAGGTTGCCCGCCGTCATATGGCCGACAGCCTGTTTCTGCTCAAGTGTGCCGATCTGAAGGGCAGGAAGATCCTCGATATCGGCACCGG
>JAFQKM010000267.1 GCA_017396925.1 Clostridia bacterium | reverse complement strand
TGGCCGATTACGACCGTGTCGAGGGCGTTGCACAGGATGTCGATTATGTTGCCGGCGTTCCCGACAGCGGTACTCCCAATGCCATCGGTTATGCCAACCGTTCGGGTATCCCCTTTGCAAGACCCTTTATCAAATATACCCCCACATGGGCACGCTCCTTTATGCCCACCAGCCAGAAGCAGCGCAATCTGGTCGCCAACAAGAAGCAGATCCCCATCAAGTCGCTGATCGACGGCAAGAAGCTGCTTTTTATCGACGACTCGATCGTCCGCGGCACCCAGCTGCGTGAAACTGTCGACTTCCTTTACCGCAACGGCGCAAAGGATGTACATATCCGCTCGGCCTGCCCGCCCATCCTCTACGGCTGCAAGTATCTCAACTTCTCCCGTTCCAAGAACGAGATGGAGCTGATCGCCCGCCGCAAGATCATGGAGCTGGAAGGCGAGAAGGGCATGAAATACCTTGACCAGTATGCCGATTTCAGCACCGAACGCGGCAAGGCCATGGTCCTGGCCATCGAGAAGGAGATGAAGTTCTCCTCGCTGCGCTTCCAGTCGCTCTGGGGCGTTACCAGCTCGATCGGCCTCAATCCCGACGATCTCTGCACCTATTGCTGGTCGGGTAAAGAATAAGAAAGACATACGATCGATACCGATCGACAACCGTTTGAAAGGAATTGAAACTTATGAGCCACAACGATAGCCACAGCGCGAGCTACGCAGCTGCCGGTGTTGACATTACAGCCGGCTACGAAGGCGTTAAGCTGATGAAGAAGCATGTTATGCGCACCATGACCGAAGGTGTTGTCTCCGACATCGGCGGCTTCGGCGGCCTGTTCATGCCCGACCTGAAGGGCATGGAAGAGCCTGTCCTGGTCTCCGGCACCGACGGCGTCGGCACCAAGCAGCGCATTGCCCAGATCATGGACAAGCACGATACCGTCGGCATCGACTGCGTTGCCATGTGCGTCAACGACATCGTCTGCTGCGGCGCCAAGCCCATCTTCTTCCTCGACTACATTGCCATCGGCAAGAACATCCCCGAAAAGGTCGCCACACTGGTCTCCGGCGTTGCCGAAGGCTGCGTCCAGTCGGGCTGCGCCCTGATCGGCGGCGAGACCGCCGAGCATCCCGGCACCATGGCTGCCGACGACTACGACTTTGCCGGCTTTGCTGTCGGTATCGTCGACAAGAAGGACATCATCGACCAGAACAAGATGCAGGAAGGCGACGTCATCATCGCCATGCCCTCTTCCGGCTGCCACTCCAACGGCTACTCCCTGGTCCGCAAGGTTTTCGATGTTGAAAACTGCGACCTGAACAAGCATTACGACTGCCTGGGCAAGACCCTGGGCGAAGCTCTGCTCGAGCCCACCATCATCTATGTCAAGCCCGCTCTGGCTGCCATTGCCGCAGCCGAGGTCCACGGCATCAGCCACATCACCGGCGGCGGTTTCTATGAGAACCTGCCCAGATGCATCCCCGAGGGTCTGTGCGCCAAGATCAAGAAGAGCGACATCAAGATCCATCCCATCTTCACCCTCCTGCAGGAGACCGGCAACATCCCCGAGCGCGACATGTTCAACACCTACAACATGGGCGTCGGTATGGCCATGATCGTCTCCAAGGAGACCGCCGACAAGGCCATTGCTGCCCTGAAGGAAAACGGCGTTGACGCTTATGTCATCGGCGAGATCGTCAAGGCCGGCGAAGACGGCAAGCAGGTCGAGTTATGGTAAAGATCGCAGTATTCGTATCGGGCGGCGGCACCAATCTGCAGGCCCTGATCGACTGCTGGAAGAAGGAAGGCCTCGGCGGCGGTGAGATCACTGCCGTCGTCTCCTCCAAGAAGAGCGCCTATGCCCTCGAGCGTGCAGCCAATGCCGGCATCCCCGGCTACTTCGTCTCGGGCAAGGGCCTCTCGGTCGAGGAATACAGCCGGAAGCTGGACGAGCTGCTGGAAGAAAAGATCCAGCCCGATCTGATCGTTCTGGCCGGCTTCCTCAAGATCTTCAGCGCCGACTTCTGCAAGAAGTACAGCGGCCGCATCATCAACGTTCATCCGTCCCTGATCCCCTCCTTCTGCGGCGACGGCATGTATGGCCTCCATGTCCATGAAGCGGCCCTCGAAAAGGGCGTCAAGGTCAGCGGCGCCACCGTGCACTTTGTCGACGCCGTCACCGACGGCGGCCCCATCATTCTGCAGAAGGCCGTGGACATTCTGCCCGGCGACACCCCCGAGGTGCTGCAGAAGCGCATTATGGAGCAGTGCGAGTGGAAGCTGCTGCCCCAGGCCGTCACCCTGTTCAGCCAGGGCAAGCTGCGCATCGACGGAAATCACGTTGTTATTGAAGAATAATTCATCCATACATACAGGAGAACAACCATGCAGGTTATGAAAATGCAGCAGATCCTCACCGATCATGCTTATCCCGGCCGCGGCATCGTTCTGGGCCGCAGCAAGGACAACCAGAAGGCCGTTATTGCCTACTTCATCATGGGCCGCAGCGAAAACAGCCGCAACCGTATCTTTGAAGTCACCGACGACGGCATCCGCACCAAGGCATTTGACGAGAGCAAGATGGTCGATCCCTCGCTGATCATCTACCATCCCGTACGCGAACTCAATGGCGACACCATCGTCACCAACGGCGACCAGACCGACACCGTCCGCGACGGTCTGCTGGCCGGCAAGAGCTATATCGAAGCCCTGCGCACCCGTTGCTTTGAGCCCGATCCCCCCAACTACACCCCCAGAATCTCGGGCGTTCTGGCCAAGGACGGCAGCTATGTCCTGTCGATCCTCAAGAGCCTCGACGGCAACCCCGACTGCAATAAGCGCTTCTTCTATGAATACGACAATCCCCAGCCCGGCATGGGCCACTTTATCCACACCTACCAGGCCAACCTCGATCCTCTGCCCTCCTTCGAGGGTGAGCCCAGATGCGTAGAGGTCGACGGCAATGCCCAGGAGCTGGCCGATATGCTGTGGAGCCACCTGAATGCCGACAATAAGGTTTCCCTCTTCGTCCGCACCATCGATCTGAAGACCGGCGAGATCGAGACCGTCATCAAGAACAAGCATCAGTAATTTCCGATCAAGGAGAACGTTTTAACATGAATGAACTCGAACTGAAATATGGCTGTAACCCCAACCAGAAGCCTGCCCGCATCTTTATGGACGAGGGCGAGCTGCCCCTGCAGGTTCTGTCGGGCCGTCCCGGTTACATCAACTTTATGGACGCCCTCAACAGCTGGCAGCTGGTCAAGGCACTGAAGGAAGCCACAGGCAAGCCTGCCGCTGCCTCCTTCAAGCACGTCAGCCCCGCCGGTGTCGCTCTGGGCACCGATGAACTGACCGAAGTCGAGCAGCAGATCTACTTCGCTCCCGGCGGCATGAGCCCCATTGCCAACGCCTATGCCCGTGCACGCGGCTCCGACCGTCTGTGCTCCTACGGCGACTGGGCCGCTCTGTCGGACATCTGCGATGAAGATACCGCCAAGCTGCTCAACCGCGAGGTTTCCGACGGCGTTATCGCCCCCGGCTATACCGAAGGCGCGCTGGAGATCCTCAAGAGCAAGCGCAAGGGCAACTATAATGTTGTCCAGATCGATCCCAACTATGTTCCCAAGCCTGCCGAGCAGCGCCACATCTTCGGCATTACCTTCGAGCAGGGCTACAACGATCTGAAGATCACCCGTGACATGCTGACCAACATCGTCACCGAGAACAAGGCTCTCACCGAGCAGGCCCAGCTGGATATGCTGGTTGCTCTGATCACCCTGAAGTACACCCAGTCCAACTCGGTCTGCTACGTTAAGAACGGCCAGGCCATCGGCATCGGCGCCGGCCAGCAGTCCCGTGTTCACTGCACACGTCTGGCAGGCAACAAGGCCGACAACTGGTTCCTGCGCCAGCATCCCATGGTTCTGGGCCTCGACTTTGTCGACGGTATCCGCCGTGCCGACCGCGACAACGCCATCGACATCTATATCTCCGACGAGTATGAAGATGTTCTGGCCGAGGGCGTATGGCAGCAGACCTTCAAGACCAAGCCCGAAGTTCTGACCGCCGAGATGAAGAAGGAATGGATCGCCAAGAACCGCGGCGTTACCGTCGGTTCCGATGCATTCTTCCCCTTTGGCGACAATGTCGAGCGCGCACGCAAGTCGGGTGTCGACTTCATCGTCCAGCCCGGCGGATCGATCCGTGACGACCATGTTATCGATACCTGCAACAAGTACGGCATCGTCATGAGCTTTACCGGCATCCGCCTGTTCCACCATTAATTCCCCACAAAATGTGGGCATTTTGCGGGGGTCCCATGTGATTGGATAGATTTCGGGCGGCGAAGCCTTCCAAAATCGGCGCCGCCATTCTACCGGCGGCGGTCGCGCCCCGGCGCTCCAAGCCTGACCCTCGAAACGCTCCGCTGGTTTCTCGGGACAAAAGGTTCCGCACTGCGGAGCGGTTTCGCGACACCTCTGCGGAGACGCTCGCGGGTCATCGTGTTTTTGGCCGGCGCATGTCCGGCCAAAAACGGATTTTAGAAATATATACCAAACTCCGACATGTACAAAATCATTTGAAGGAGAACATAATGAAAATTCTCATCATCGGCGGCGGCGGACGCGAGCATGCGGTTGCCAAAGCGCTGATCAAGAATGTTGCCGTTGAAAAGATCTGGGTCGCACCCGGCAACGGCGGCACGGCTGCCTTCTGCGAAAACGTAGATATCGCAGCCACAGACCTGCCGGGCGTTCTGGCCTTCTGCCAGGAGCATCAGCCCGATCTGGTTGTCGTCACACCCGACGATCCCCTTGCCCTCGGCATGGTCGATCTGCTGGAAGAACACGACATTCCCTGCTTTGGCCCCACCCGCGACGCCGCTCAGCTGGAGTGGTCCAAAGGCTATGCCAAGGCTTTTATGGAAAAATACAATATCCCCACCGCCTCGCATTACATGGCAGAGGACGCCAAGGCTGCCAAGGCCTATGTCAAGAAGTGCCCCATTCCCATCGTCCTCAAGGCCGATGGTCTGGCACAGGGCAAGGGCGTTGTTGTCTGCCTGACCCGCGAAGAGGCTGTTGCCGCACAGGCACAGCTGTCCTACGGCAAGCCCGATCAGGCCATCCTCTTTGAAGAGATGCTGGTCGGCCCCGAGGTATCGGTACTCTGCTTTACCGACGGCAAGACCATCGTTCCCATGCCTGCCGCACAGGACCATAAGCGCGCCTACGATGGCGATAAGGGCCCCAACACCGGTGGTATGGGCGCCTTCTCTCCCGTAACGGTCTATACCAAGGAGATGGCCGAGCGCTGCATGGAAGAGATCTATCTCCCCACCATCCGCGGTATGGAAGCCGAAGGCCGCCCCTTCAAGGGCATCCTCTATTTCAGCCTTATGCTCACCGAGAACGGTCCCAAGGTCATCGAGTATAACGCCCGTTTCGGCGATCCCGAGACCCAGGTCGTCCTGCCGCTGCTGACATCCGACCTGCTGAATATCATGGTCGGCATCCGCGCAGGCAAGCTGGATAAGGTCAAGGTCAAGTTCCAGGATGCTTATTCGGCCTGCGTCGTTATGTCGAGCGGCGGTTATCCCTCGGCCTACGAAAAGGGCAAGGCCATCACCGGTCTGGAAGAGGCCGAAAAGTTCGGCACAGTCTATCATGCCGGCACCAAGCGCATTGCCGACGGCAGCTTCGTCACATCGGGCGGCCGCGTACTCTGCGTTTCGGCCACGGGCAGAAGCCTGCGCCAGGCGCTGCGCAACTGCTATCGCGGCGTTGACACAATCAAGTTCGAGGGCGCCTTCTACCGTAAGGATATCGGCAGCAAGGACAGTGCCCTTGTCAAGGAGGACTAAACCATCATGGCACATGTTTTCAGATGCTACACCGAAAAACGCCCCGGCTTTGACATCGAGGCCAAGGGTCTGTTGGCCCGTCTGAAGGGCGAAGAGAATATCGAGGGCCTCGAGAAGGTCCGCATTCTCAACCGCTACGACAGCCAGGGTCTCGATGAAGTCACCTATCAGCTGGCCTGCGAGGGCGTATTCTCCGAGCCTGCCTGCGACGAGGTCTATCACGAAGAGATGCCCTTCTCGGGCGACTGGACACTGCTGGTCGAGGCACTGCCCGGTCAGTTTGATATGCGCGCCGACTCCTGCCGTCAGTGCATCGCACTGATGACCCGCGGCGAACGCCCCCTGGTCAAGAACGCCCTGGTCTATGTCTTCTACGGCAGCCTGACCGAAGACGACAAGGCCAAGATCCGCAAGGCCCTCATCAATCCCGTCGAGTGCCGCGAAGCATCGGCTGTTAAGCCCGAGAGCCTGGAAGACAACTTCCCCCAGGCACCCGCCGTTCCTCACCTGGACAACCTGATGGCCACCGAGGATCACGAAGCCTTTATCAAGGAATACGGCCTGGCTATGGACGCCGCCGACCTGGGCTTCCTCAAGGCTTATTTCCAGAGCGAAGGCCGTGCACCCACACTGACTGAGCTCAAGATGATCGATACCTACTGGTCCGACCATTGCCGCCACACCACCTTCACCACACATCTGGATGAAGTTCAGATCGACGATGAAGAGATCAAGGCTTCCTACCAACGTTATCTGGATGGCCGCGTATTCGTCTATGGCGAAGAGCGCGCCGCTGCCCGTCCCGTCACCCTGATGGACATCGCCACCAACGGCACAAAGGTCCTGAAGAAGGAAGGCGTTCTGCAGAACCTCGACGAAAGCGAAGAGATCAACGCCTGCTCCATCAAGGTCAACGTCGACATCGACGGCGAGGAAAAGCCCTGGCTGCTGATGTATAAGAACGAGACACACAACCATCCCACCGAGATCGAGCCCTTTGGCGGTGCCGCAACCTGCCTGGGCGGCGCTATCCGTGACCCCCTGTCGGGCCGTGCCTATGTCTATCAGGCCATGCGTGTCACCGGTGCTGCCGATCCCACACTGCCCCTCGATCAGACCATGGCCAACAAGCTGCCCCAGCGCACCATCTGCCGTAAGGCAGCCCAGGGCTACAGCTCCTACGGCAACCAGATCGGTCTGGCTACAGGCCTGGTTTCCGAGCTTTACCATCCCGGCTATGTTGCCAAGCGCCTCGAGACCGGTGCAGTTGTAGCGGCTGCTCCTGCCGAGAATGTTGTTCGCGAGCGTCCCGCTCCCGGCGATATCATCGTTCTGCTGGGCGGCAAGACCGGCCGCGACGGCGTCGGCGGTGCTGCCGGTTCCTCCAAGAGCCACACCAGCGAATCGCTGGAATCCTGCGGCGCTGAGGTCCAGAAGGGCAACGCACCTGAAGAGCGCAAGATCCAGCGCCTCTTCCGCAACGGCGAAGCTACACGCATGATCAAGCGCTGCAACGACTTTGGCGCCGGCGGTGTTTCGGTTGCCATCGGCGAGCTGGCCGACGGTCTGCGCATCGACCTCGACAAGGTTCCCAAGAAGTATGACGGCCTGGACGGCACCGAGCTGGCCATCTCCGAATCTCAGGAGCGTATGGCTGTCGTCCTCGATCCCGCCAACGTAGAGGCTTTCTGTGCTCTGGCTGCTGCCGAGAACCTCGAAGCCACCGTTGTTGCCGAGGTCACCGAGGAAGAGCGCCTGGTCATGACCTGGAGAGGCGACGTCATCTGCGATATTTCCCGCGATTTCCTCAATTCCAACGGTGCTGAAAAGCACGCTTCCGTATATGTTCCCGCACAGGCTCCCAAGGCCAACGAGCTGCCCGAGGGCGACATTGCCAAGGCTGTTCTCGATCTGCTGGGCAGCCAGCGCGTCTGCCTCCAGAAGGGCCTGGGCACCCGTTTCGACGGTTCGATCGGCGCCAACTCGGTTCTGATGCCCTACGGCGGCAAGAACCAGATGACCCCCACACAGGTTATGGCTGCCAAGCTGCCTGTTCTGGGCGGCCAGACCAACACCGCATCGGTCATGTCCTATGGCTTTGATCCCTATCTGATGGAGCAGAGCCCCTACTACGGCGCCATCGCCTCCATCGTCTCCTCGGCCTCCAAGCTGGTTGCCGCAGGCTGCGATCCCGAAGGCGTCTACCTGAGCCTCCAGGAGTTCTTCGAAAAGCCCGACCGTGCACGTCCCGAGCGTCTGGGCAAGCCCTTTGCCGCTCTGCTGGGCGCACTGGATGCACAGAAGGTCCTGAAGATGGCCGCTATCGGCGGTAAGGACTCGATGTCCGGTACCTTCAACGACATCGATGTACCTCCCACCCTGATCTCCTTTGCCATCACCACACAGACCGCAGGCAAGGTCCTCTCTCCCGAGTTCAAGGAGAAGGGCAGCCGCGTTTACTACTTCGAGTGCCCCGAGAAGCTGGAAGAGGTTCCCGCATTCCTGCAGAGCTTCCATCAGCTGACCGATGCCGGCCGTGTTCTGTCGGCCTGGTCGGTCACCGGCGGCGGCATGATCGAAGGCCTGGCCAAGATGGCCATCGGCAACGACATCGGCTTTGATATGGCCGAGAGCATCGACGAGCGCTTCCTGTTCGGCGGTACCTTCGGTTCGATCATCGCCGAGATGGACGGCGAGTGCGAAGAGGGCATCCTGCTGGGTTACACCGGCGGCAAGTCCCTCAAGCTGGGCGCTGCAGAAATCGCCCTGAGCACCGTCAAGGAAGTCCTCATGGCCACACTGGAGCCTATTTACCCCACCAAGACCGAGCAGGTCGACCGTGAGGTTCCCGCATACAGCTGGAAGATCCGCGCACCCAAGGCCAAGACCCAGATCGCTGTTCCCCAGGCTGTTATTCCCGTATTCCCCGGCACCAACTGCGAGTTCGACACCCTGCGCGCCGTCGAGCGTGCCGGCGGTAAGGGCAAGATCGTCCTGATCCGCAATATGTCTCCCGCAGCGCTGGAAGAGTCGGCTGTCGAGCTGATCAATGCCCTGAAGGAAAGCCAGATGCTGATCATCCCCGGCGGCTTCTCGGGCGGCGACGAACCCGACGGTTCGGGCAAGTTCATCCAGGCCTTCTTCCGCAATCCCGCAGTTGCCGACGAAGTCCACGAGCTGCTCTACAACCGCGACGGTCTGGCTCTGGGTATCTGCAACGGCTTCCAGGCACTGATCAAGCTGGGCCTGCTGCCCTTTGGCAAGATCCAGAAGCTGGATGCTTCCTGCCCCACGCTGAGCTTCAACACCATCGGCCGTCACCAGTCGATCTACACCCATACCCGTGTCGCATCGGTCAAGTCGCCCTGGCTGTCCAAGTGCGAAGTCGGCGATGTTCATAATATCGTCTTCTCCCACGGCGAAGGCCGCTTCGTAGCCGACGCCAAGATGCTGGCAGAGCTGGCCAAGAACGGTCAGATCGCTTTCCAGTACTGCGACGACAAGGGCCGTCCCTCCATGGGCATCGATGTCAACATCAACGGTTCGGTCGCAGCCATCGAGGGTATCACCAGCCCCGACGGCCGTGTTCTGGGTAAGATGGGTCACTCCGAGCGTTCCGGCTCCAACATCGCCAAGAATATCCCCGGCGAGAAGTATCAGCCCCTGTTCGAGGGCGGCGTCGAATACTTCAAGTAAGCCGCACGGTCTCCGAGACCGCAACTGCATACGATCAAGGCTCCCGAGGTTTCCCCGGGAGCCTTTTTTGTGGTTGGATAAAAGAAAAGCCCCACGCACTTGCGTGAGGCTGCGAAGCCTGCTATGGAAAAAGAAAAGCCCCACGCACTTGCGTGAGGCTTGGAAGATATGAAATTAAAGGCCTGTCTTCTTGCCTTCCATATTGTCAGAAACTGTGTGAAGCAGGGTAAGCAGGGAAGGCGCCAGCTGGGGATAATTCTGCTCCAGCTGATCGAAGGTCATGCCGCCGACCGGTTCGCTCAGCTTGCGGGCATCCTCTTCCAGACGGCAGAGGACGATCTCGCTCTTCTTAAGCTGCATATCGCACATGGGGTCAACCTGACCGTAAGGCACCGAGAAGGCGCCTTCGGGATTCTGGCCGCCCAGCGCATAAACATGGCGGTAGAGCTTGTAGATGGCGGTATAGAGATAGAGGCTGCACTCGGCGATCAGCTTACGGTCGCCATGGCGGCCCAGCAGATCATAGAAGAGGGACAGCGAGTTGGTCAGCACCTTGCGGGTCAGCAGCGCCATGGCGCTGCCCTTGAGGACATTGTCCTTCTGCTCCATCACATCGGGCACCTGTTCGGCCAGGATGGCTGCACCCTCACGGGCCATGGTGCGGCCCAGAAGATAGTCACAGGATACACCGTAGTAATCGGCGGCTCTGACCAGAAACTCCAGACCGGGCTCGCGCATGCCGTTTTCATAGTGCGACAGCAGCGCCTGCGAAACGCCAAGCTCGCCAGCTGCCTTTCTCTGGCTGATCTTTTTCTCTTTTCTCAGAAGGGACAGGGTCCGCGGAAAATCGTTAACCATGGTGCATCTCCATCATATCGTACATTAAGAATCCCCAAGGGGCGCAAAAACCCTCTCCGGAATTGAGGAGAGGGATCGCGAGGGGATTTGAATCTAAAATAAGTATACCGCCAAATTGCCCGTTCGTAAAGCCTTTTTTACAACTTTCCGTAATATTTTTTCGGCCGCCACGGGGGCGATGCCCACGAAAAGCCCCGAAAAAACTACATATTGGGCACGGGTGATAACAAAACGCAATATGTGTGGAGAAAAACAAAAAAGCCGCCCCCGGTGGGGAGTCATACTACAGTTGCACTGCCGGTAGGATGATCTGCCGGGAGTGTTCTTGTATATATCACAGCTGTGTGATAGAATCAACTAAACAATTAGACAAACTTGAATTTGGCGGAGGTCTACGACATGAAAAAACAGATAATATTGCTCAACGGTCCATCCAGTAGCGGAAAATCTACATTATCCAAGGCATTGCAAGGGCTGATAGAAGAAAAAATTAATGAAAAGTACGTTATTATTTCTATTGATGATTTTATGAAACTGTCAACAGATGAAACTATATACGAGGATGATGTATTTGAGATATCAGGTGACATGTGTACAAGCGCATTGGAAGCTCTGAAAACTTCGTCGGGCGTTATTATTGACCATGTAATTACAAGTGAACGAATTTTTCGTCAGCTAACAGCAATGTTGGGACAATATCGTATCCTTTTCGTACATGTAACCTGTCCCCTAAATGTGTTGCTTCAAAGAGAGAATGCACGCAAAAACAGATGCCCGGGGTCTGCCGAATCCTCATATACATACTTATTCCCGAAGGACGAATATGACTTAACGGTGGACACTTCTATTATGGCGCCAGCCGAATGTTCTGCGAAAATCTATGAGACGTTGTTATAGAAATATCAATTCCAATTTGTCGAACAGATTAAAGGGCGCACGTCTATATAGCTTTCGGTGTAGTGCGTATTGTGCGGTTGTACTTCGCAGCAAAGTCTCCCCTGTGTAAGGGAAGGTGCCCCCCAAAGGAGCGGAGGGGGTGTCGATCCCTCAGTCAGCTTCGCCGACAGCGCCCTTTACACAAGGGAGCCTTTCCCAAACTGGTACATATTGCAAAAAACCGACCTGTGATCGTAACCATAGGTCGGTTTATCTGTTTTATGAATCCCTCCCCAAACGGGGACGACCTGATGGATCCCTATGCGGCTTTGGGCTTGTTGGCTGCTTCCTTCCACTTGTTCTGATGATAGCGGCGGGCGAAGAGCAGCATACGGACCACGTTCTCGGTGCACATACAGGTGACGACCGAATAGATGCCCATACCCAGCAGACGGACACAGATGGTGGCACCCAGCGCGCGGACGCCCCACATGGAAACGGCTGTGATGATAAAGACGGTCTTGGTGTCGCCGGCGGCGCGGAGGGCGCCCGAATGGACCAGCGCGATCAGATAGGGGATCTCGATAACAGCCAGGATCTTCAGCAGACCGGCGGCGATCTCGATGACCTGCGGATCGGGGGTGAACAGGCTGACCACCTGGCGCGAGAAGATGAAGAGGATGGTGCAGAAAATGCCCATCATGGTCGAACCGATTTTGTTGCATTCGTGGATATACTTTTCTGCCAGATCGGTGCGGCCGGCGCCCAGACACTGGCCCATCAGCGTTGTGGCCGCGGTACCGAAGGCAAAGGCCGGCATATAACAGAAGCTCTCGCCGGTGGAGGCAATCGAGTTGGAGGCGATGGCCACAGTGCCCAGCGAAGCGACTGTGCTAGAAATAATGATCGATGCGCCGCTCATGGTGAAGCGCTCGAACATGGCGGGCAGGGAAATGCGGACAACCTCATCGATGTCGGCTTTCTGCAGGCGGAAGCTCTCGTGGAAAGAGATCTGCATAGGGGAGGGGCGCTTAAGGGTGATGATCAGCAGGAGCATGGCGCCCAGAATGATCGAACCGATCGAGGCGGCAGCTGCACCGGCGACGCCCCAGCCGGCACCCCAGACATGGAAGGTATTGCCGAAGAGGGTAACGTCGTGGGGCGCATAGATCAGCAGGTAGTTGCCGCAGACATTGACGGCATTGACGCCCATGTTGATGAACATCGGCGTTTTGGTGTCGCCAAAGCCGCGATAGACGGCGGTCAGGGTCATGGTGACGCCGCGGAAGATGACGCCGATGGCCATGATCTTATTATAAGTGGTGGCCAGCTTGAGGACGTCGGACTCGGCGCCCATCCACAGAGGGATATGGTAGGACAGGCTGTAGCACAGCAGGGCAATGGGAATGCCCATCAGCATAATGGTGGTCAGCGACTGTCGGATCAGCGAGCGTGCGCGGTCGTATTCGCGTGCGCCGACCGATCGGGCGATCAATACCGTGAAGCCGGTGCCAAAGGCCATCATGATGCCATTGATCATGAACATGGGGGCCATACTGATCGAGACCGAAGCTGTGGCACTGGCACCCAGCGAGCCGACCATGGCGGTGTCGACCGATTGGACAAGGGTGACCAGCATCTGTTCAAGGACGACCGGCCAGACCAGCATAAGGATGGTGTGCAGCGGCTTGCGGCGCTCATCCAGCAGGTCGAGGGTCGGGGTATTCTTTTTGGACACGATACTTCTCCTTTTCTCTCTTTTTCTCCCACAGGGAAAACTTTAGCGTTTAACTTATCCTATCATGGAAAAAGGGTAAAGTCAAAGAGAATAATTATGAAGTTCCGTATAGTCAGCGCCCATGCCGGTACTTGCGGGCCGAAAGTTTTTTCAATCAAAAACAAAAAGCCGGGATACACCCGGCTTTCTGTATGTACAGATATAAACTTAGATATTATGCTTTACACGATCGCGCTCCTCAGCCTTCTTGGCATCGTTCCAGCGGTTCCCCACGAAATGTGCCCATTTCGCGAGGGACCCTTTAAATTGGATAGATTTTGGCCGAATGAATCGGCTCAAAATCGGCGCCGCAGAGGCGGCGGACTGACCCGCTGCGAAGCGCAGAGAAACTTTTAGATATTGTGCTTAACTCTATCTCGCTCCTCCGCTTTCTTGGCGTCGTTCCAGCGGTCCATGGTGCCGACCAGATAGCCGGTGATGCGGCGAATGCGCTCGAAGGGGACGGGGGCGAGGGTATAGTTGAGATCAACAAACTCGCCATCGACAGTGATGGTCAGCTCGTCGACCTTCTGATGGGTCTTGTCCTGAATGTAGTCGATATAGGCCTGTACTTCCTGCTGGGAAAGCTGGCCGCCCTGAACATTGATGGTCATTTGATGGTACCTCCTGTTTTTTCTGATCTTAATTTAAAAGTACACTTCTTAAATCGGAATGTCAACACCTTACGGTATCTAATTTCATTATACACGAAAATAGTATAAAATCAAGGGGGTTTTGATTTTTTCCAAGATAGGCTTGTATTGGTACAAAAACATGTTATAATTAAAATGTCCAAGTTCGGGGCGTGTACCGCCTTTGAGATTGGGTAGATTGAATAAAAAGCAATACAAATATAAGAATAAAGGAGATTTCCCATTATGACCATTCAGGAAATGAAGGCTGCTGTATGCGCCGCCATCGACAAGAATGCCGACAAGATCAATGCCATCGCCGAGAGCATCTTCCAGGAGCCCGAGCTGGGCTATAAGGAGGTCAAGACCGCTGCCAAGGTCAAGGCTGTTTTCGACGAACTGGGTTATACATATCAGGATGAAGTTGCCATGACCGGCGTTATCGCCAATGTCCCCGGCAAGAACCACAACGCCAAGATCGCCGTTATGGGCGAGCTGGACGCCGTTGTCTGCCCCGAGCATCGCTGCGCCGATCCTGTTACCGGCGCTGCACATTCCTGCGGCCACCATGCCCAGATCGCATCCCTGATGGGTGTTGCCTACGGCCTGAAGGAATCGGGCGTTATGGAGCATCTGGACGGCGATGTCGCACTGATGGCTGTTCCCGCCGAGGAAGGCGTCGAGCTGGAGTGGAGAAACGAAATGATCCAGCAGGGCAAGATCTCCTATCTGGGCGGCAAGCAGGAGTTCATCAAGCTGGGCGTCTTTGACGATGTCGACATGATGATCATGCAGCATACCGGCGTCAACGACAAGATGACAGCCGGC
>JAFQKM010000266.1 GCA_017396925.1 Clostridia bacterium | reverse complement strand
CGAAATTCTCGGAGAGCAAGAGATCCTGTATAGACTCAAAAAATATGCCATTTTTTATATTACAGCCCATGAATATGCTCATATTATCAATGGGGACTGTGAGGAAGCTGCCTGTTACCAAACCACATGGGATCTTGTAAACAAGAGAGAAAATGCCGCTGATAATTTTGCCAGAGACGTATTGAAAAAAGTTCTACTTTTTCAATATCGTCCAGATATGAGTACTAGTTTATTGGCTCGAATTCGAGAAATGCAAATCAACCGTTCTGTAGACGCAATCTTGTTAGATTTGGCTTGTAGTTGGTGTGACCAATATTTCTCGAGGCTTGTTGATTGATGAGTGGCCGCTTAACTAAATAATCTAAACACTAATGCCCGGGGAGCCTTTTGGCCCTCCGGGCATCGTTTACATTAGTGACGGCGCTATACATAGGATCGGCTGATGCCCTTCTGCCGGGCGATCTCGCGCTGGGTGAGGGGTGTGCGGCCATAGAGGCCATAGCGCAGAATGAGGATCTCGCGCTCCCGTTCGTCGAGGTGGGAGAAGAGGTATTGATAAAGGCGCCGGCAGCTGTCGCCGGTCTCCACTGCCTCGAGGCCGGGATCCTCGCAGCTGATGGTGTCCATGAGGGAGAGGGCGGCGCCGTCGCCGTCACCGTCGATGGGGTCGGACAGCGAGACCTCGCTCTGGTGCTTGCGGATCGAGCGGAAATACATGAGGATCTCATTTTCGATGCAGCGGGCGGCGTAGGTGGCCAGCCGCGCCCCTTTGGCCGGGCGGAAGGTGCAGACCGCCTTGATCAGGCCGATGGTGCCGATCGACACCAGGTCGTCGTAGTCGTCCCGGGCGGCATAGTATTTCTTGACCACATGGGAGACCAGCCGGAGGTTGTGTTCGATCAGCTTGTTGCGGGCCTCCAGATCGCCCTCGGCCGTCAGCGCGAGGCAGCGTTCTTCTTCTTCGCGGGAGAGGGGAGGGGGGAAGCCGCCCGATGGGGTGGCCTTGAGGATCATGAAGGCTCCGCCCGAAAGGGCACCGAAGAGCCAGGATAAAAACATGGGCATACGCCCCTTTCTGTAAGATTCCCTACAGGATATGCGCTTCGGCCTGTTTTTTTATGTTGTCCGCCCATTCTTTTCAACTTTGGAGTTTTCAAGAAAGGCAAGAAGTGGTAAACTACATATGTATGGCCCCGGTTTCACGGGGCAAGAAAAGAAAACGGAGCAGAAGCTATGAAACTCAACGCCAAACGCACCATTCTGACCGGCCTGGCATTCCTGTCGATCTGCGCCTTCTGGCAGATGTACGACAATGTCGTGCCCATCATCCTCACCGAAACTTTCCACCTCAACGAGACCTGGTCGGGCGCCATCATGGCGGTCGACAATCTGCTGGCCCTTTTCCTGCTGCCCTTCTTCGGAACCCTGTCGGACAAGTGCAGAAGCCCCATGGGCAAGCGAATGCCCTTCATCCTCTTCGGCACAGCGGCTGCCGCCGTGCTGATGAACATCCTTCCCCGCATCGACAACAGCTATTATGCCGCCCCCGCACAGGGCAAGATGCTGGCCTTTGTGGCCACCCTCGGCCTGCTGCTGATCGCCATGGGCACCTACCGCAGCCCGGCTGTTGCCCTGATGCCCGACCTGACCCCCAAGCCTCTGCGCAGCAAGGCCAACGCCATCATCAATCTGATGGGCGCCATCGGCGGCGTGCTGTATCTGGTCCTGGCATCGATCCTCTATTCGGGCAAGCGTGTCGGCGGTCTCGAGCACGTCGACTACAGCCTGCTTTTTGCCGTTGTATCGGGCATTATGATCCTGGCCGTTGCCGTCCTCAAGCTGACCATCAACGAGAATAAGATGCGCGTGGCCGATCAGCCCGAGGAAAAGGCCGAAGCGGCTGCCACACAGCCCGACGGCAGAATGGCTCCCGAGGTCAAGCGCAGTCTTGGATTCCTGCTGTGTTCCATCTGCCTGTGGTTTGTCGGCTACAATGCCATCACCACATGGTTCACCACCTATGCTTCCCGCGTATGGGATATGGCGCTGGGCGATTCCTCCCTCTGCCTGACGGTCGCCACCGTCGGCGCCATCCTGTCCTACATCCCGGTCGGCAATGTGGCCACCAAGGTCGGCCGCAAAAAGACCATCTCCTTCGGCGTTGTCCTGCTGTCGAGCTGCTTCTTTATGGGATTTGTCTTCTCCAAGCTGCTGGATGGCTTCTCGCCTATCCTGTATGTCCTCTTTGCCATGGTCGGCCTGGCCTGGGCCTCGATCAATGTCAACTCGCTGCCCATGGTCGTTGAGATGTGCAGCGGCAAGGACATCGGCAAGTTCACCGGCTACTACTACACCTTCTCGATGTCGGCGCAGTCGATCACCCCCATTCTGGCCGGCTGGATCATGAACAATTTCGGCTACCAGTGGCTCTTCCCCTATGCCGCCTTCTTTGTGGCCTGCGCTTTCTTCACCATGCGTATGGTCCGCCACGGCGATGCAAAGGTCGAGGCAAAGAAGGGTCTGGAAGCCTTTGACGTTGAAGAATAAGCAAACCATCCCTCAAAGGAGGAAATTATGAAAAAACTGCTGAAAACCGCCGCCAAGGCTGCCCTTGTGGGCGCCGGCCTCTATGCGTGGGCACAGGCGCCCCGCAGAAACCATCCCGGCCTTTCCAAGCTGCGCGGCTACCGCTATGCCCACCGCGGCCTCCATGATCTGGAGCAGGGCATTGCCGAAAATACCATGCCGGCCTTCAGGCGTGCCGTCGAGCACGGCTTTGGCGCCGAGCTGGATGTCCATATCACAAAGGACGGCCAGCTGGTGGTCATCCACGACAGCCGGCTCGAGCGCCTGTGCGGCGTAAACATGGTCGTCGAGGATCTGACCTATGCCGAGCTTTGCCAGCTGCCCATTCTGGGCACCGAAGAGACGGCCCCCCTCTTTGCCGACGTGCTGAAGGTCTTCGAGGGCAAGACGCCCCTGATCGTCGAGCTCAAGAGCTGGAACGGCAACGGCGATATGCTGTCGGCCGCCGTCAACCTCATGCTCAAGACCTATGCGGGCGACTACTGCATCGAGTCCTTCGATCCCCGTGTCGTCCGCTGGTTCCGCCAGAACAGCCCCGAGACGGTGCGCGGTCAGCTGGCCTACGACTATGTCCATCGCAGCACCAGCCGCACGGCCCCCGAGCGCTTTGCCCTGACCCATATGCTCTTCAACTTCGGCGTCCGCCCCGACTTTGTGGCCTACAGCTATCCCGACCGCGAGACCCTGCCCGTACAGACGGCCTGCGGCCTCATGGGCGCACAGGAGGTCAGCTGGACCATCCGCAGCCTTGAGGATATGCACAAGGCCGAAGCTGCCGGCGCCATCGTTATTTTCGAAAACTTCATTCCACCCCACGAAATGTAGGCATTTCGCGGGGACCCCTTGTAATTGAATAGATTTCCGGCAAGTGAATTGTCCGGAAATCGACGCCGAACAATCGGCGCGGCCCAGAAGGGCCGTATACCACGAAATGTAGGCATTTCGCGGGGCCCCCTTGTAATTGAATAGATTTCCGGCAAGTGAATTGTCCGGAAATCGACGCCGAATAGTCGGCGCGGCCCAGAAGGGCCGTATACCACGAAAAGTAGGCATTTCGCGGGG
>JAFQKM010000265.1 GCA_017396925.1 Clostridia bacterium | reverse complement strand
GAGCAAGCGCCTCTGTATCTAATTATAACAAAAGTCGGCTGAATTGCAAGATGTCGTTTTGTATATTTTGCCGTCGAACACTTTATATATAAAAAGGGGTTGACATTGAAGGGTGGTTATGGTATTATAATTAGGCAGTAAGACATCGCGGAGTGGAGCAGCTCGGTAGCTCGTCGGGCTCATAACCCGAAGGTCGTAGGTTCAAATCCTGCCTCCGCAACCATTAGGAAAACTCAGCCTTTGGGCTGAGTTTTTTCTTTATATCCGCAGGATTTGAACCGCGGACGCCAATGGCGGCCTATGAAATCAAATGGGGTCCCTGCAAAATCGAAGATTTTGTGGGGTGAAATGGAATCCTGCCTCCGCAACCATTAGGAACAGCATCCGAAAGGATGCTGTTTTTCTTTTATATCCGCAGGATTTGAACCGTGGGGAAATCGATAAAAATCGGCAAAGGCCGGAGCGCACAGCGCTCCGGCCTTTCATGTTATCCGAAGACTTCGATGGCGGCGATCAGCTGCAGGACTTCGGGATCGACCTTGTCCCTTCCATAGGCATCGAGAAAACGGGTGGCATAGCGGTCGGTCTTCAAATTAAAGCGCAGCGACCACAGGGCCCAGAAGAGGTCGACATGCCGGTCGCCGATGCCGGCATGGTCAAAATCGATGAGGGCACTCGGTTTCCAGTCCTGCAGAATGATATTGGGCAGGCAGAAGTCGCCGTGAATCAGGGTATCCGACCGGAGCAGATGTTTTTTCTGCTGTACGGCCTGCCATGCGGCATCGGCAGAGGGGTAAATGGCGGCTTCGGGGATATGCGCGGGATCGAACATACCGGCCCGATAGTTGTGTTCGGCGGTGCGGAGATAGGTTTCGGTATGCTGAATAGGGCAATCGGAAGGGTCGATGGCATGCAGATCGTGCAGAATGGCGGCCAGCGTATCACATAGGCGCTCGGGTTCGGCCAGATAGCGGGCAGAAACACAGTCTTCTCCGGAAACGGCGCGGGTCAGCAGCCAGTCGTTTTCAAGGGGAAGATAGTTCAGTACTTCGGCAGCCAGGCCTTTTCGGTGAAAGAAATGGGTCATTTCGGCTTCGTGATGCAGGCTGCCGGCGGCACTGCACTTGAGATAATAGCCGCTGTCTTTCTCGATGAACCATACCCGGGCCTGAGGAGAGCTGCTGCTGTCGTAGACCGAGCTGCCCTGCAGCAACCGATGAAAGGTTGAGGGAACACCCGAAAGGTCGGGCGTGATGGGGGTTTTCTGCATGGGAAAGGCTCCTTTCGGGTTTTCTTTTATTATCGCCGAACCGTTCGATAGGGTCAAGGCGAAAAATGAAAAACGGGACGGCGCGCTCAGCGCGCCGTCCCATATCTTCTTTACGAATCAGAGATACTGACGGAAATCTCCTTCCAGCAGGCCCTGGCGGAAAAAGGAAACATAGATGGCCGCTGCCCGGGCCTGGCAGGCGCGGCTTTTCTGGGGGTTATATTCGATATCGGTAAAGCCCTGATACTGCAGCAGGACAGCGGCCAGATCAGGATGCTCGAGCAGGGCGCGGATGTACAGCCAGTTGTAAAAGGCGGTGCCCGATTCGACAGGAAAGGTCATATCCCCGAAGACGAAACCGGTCAGACGGCCGCTTTCCTTCAGGCGGGGATCCTTTTTGGCGGCGCGGGGCGAGACCTCCAGCAGATCGGTATAGGGGCCGCCGTTTGAGAAGACCTTGCCGGCATGGTAGGCACACTCCACGGGCACTTCACGGCCCAGCGCGGGAACATAGATGGGCAGGTTAAAGGCCGACAGGTCTGTGCCGCCCGGCTGGAGCGACTTGGAGGAGATCTCCAGCGCCTCTTTTTCGGGGAACTGACGGGAAAACGCACGGTGGATGGCCTCGATGTTTTTCTGCTTCTGAACGATGTTCAGGCCGGGGTTCCACTGGAACTCCACATCGTGGACATTGTAGTAGGGTGCGCGGATGCGCGGGGTGAAAACGGGTCTCTGTGCCATGGATAAAGCCTCCTTTTGCTTTGAAAAATGGTTGGTTTCTTTGTGGGATGGCTATCTTACCACAGAGAACAGCGGGGCGCTATAGGCAGACGGAATTTAAAAGTCGGCGCCAGCCCAGCAGGCGCCGACAAAGGGATTTTTGATCAGTTTTGCTTACTGCTGCTGCGATAGGCGCCCAATACGCCGATGACAACGATGAGAGACAGGGCGATGGCCAGCAGACGGGTGGGCAGATAACTGCCGGTCAGGTCGGCCAGCAGGCCGGGAACCGACGAAAAGGCCAGACCGCCGATGGTATAGCTGACCTGATAGTTGCGCAGGGTTCGGACATAGCCTTCCTCCGAAGAGAGGTTGGCGGCCCAGATCGAGATGCCGACGGTGGCGATGACCAGGCCGGTATTGATGAGGGCGGTCGACAGAAAGAGCATAACGACTGAATCGGCCGACAGCATACAGCCGGTAACGGCGCCGGCCAGCAGAGCGCCTGTGAAAAGGACATTGGTGCGCTGGGGACCGATGGCGTCGTTGATGATGCCATAGACCCACTTGCCCACCAGCAGGATGACGCCGCTGAAGGTCAGCGAAGAGGCGATCAGCGTACTGCTCATGCCGATCTCCTTATAGTAGAGGGTGTTGAAGGAGGGCAGCGCCAGACCGAGGGCGCCGACCATAAAGCAGGCCAGCAGCATCATGCCATTCCAGAAGGGAGCCGGTGCGCGGCCGACTACCTTGGCCTTGACGGCGGCAGCTGTACTGCCGTCGGTGTAAGGCTCCATGCCCTTGTCGGCCGGAGTATTGCGGACCAGCAGCCAGATGACCAGCGCGATCAGGCAGACACAGAGGCCCTCGACAAGGAAGGAGGCGGCAAGGCTGACATTCTCGACCATCCAGGTGACAACGATGGGGCAGATGAAGGTGGCGATGGCCGAACCGGAGGCGCAGATGCTCAGAACAAAGGCCGAACGGTCGCGGAACCATCCCTTGATCAGGATGGAAATGGGGATCATGGCGCCCAGACCGTAACCCAGGCCGGCCAGAGCAGCGGCAATGCAGTACATGACGATGCTGCCGGTGCCCAATCCATAGAAGACGAAGGCGGAGGCGATCAGCAGGGTGGCCAGGGTGACGCCGCGGCGCAGGCCGAGTTTTTCGAAATAGACGGCGGTCAGCACTTTGGAAAAGATACTGAACAGATTGCGGAGCAGGGGGATCATCGAGACCTGCAGGTCGGTAAATCCGTTGACCTCGGTGATATAGGGCATATAGACCTGGAAGGCATTGACCACCAGGCCGCTGTTGCTGAACATCAGCAGAACGCCGCAGAGGCAGATCAGCCAGCCGTAATGGGGTTTGTTGTTGCGCATGAACAGTTCCT
>JAFQKM010000264.1 GCA_017396925.1 Clostridia bacterium | reverse complement strand
GCTGGGTTTTACCGCTTTCGGCCAGTTTTTCCATAAGTACAGCAGCCTGATCTCCAAGATCGGCGGCATCATCGTCATCCTCTTCGGCTGCTACCAGCTGGGTGTCTTTGGCGACTCCATGCTGATGAGCCGTGAGCGCAAGTTCCATCTCGATGCCGAAAAGCTCTCGGCCAGCCCCCTGACCGCCATCCTGATGGGCTTCACCTTCAGTTTTGGATGGACACCCTGCGTCGGCCCCGCATTGACCTCTGCCCTGCTGATGGCCTCCTCCAGCGAAAGCGCCGCTTCGGGCTTCCTGCTGGTCGGGCTCTATACCCTTGGCTTCACCCTCCCCTTCCTGGTGGTCTCTTTCTTCGTCGAAAAAGCCATGGACTTTTTCTATGGCAAAGGAAAGCTGCTGACCACCGTCCAGAAGATCGGCGGCGTGCTGATGATCGTCATGGGCGTGCTGATGTTTACCGGCTATTTCACCAACGCCGCCAATCCCGCGCTGCCCGAAACCGAGCAGAGCCAGGCACAGACAGACGATGCAGCCGCTCTGCCCGAAGCCGATGCCCCTGCCGAAGAAAGCGGCGAGCGCGAAAAGGTCATGGCCCCCGACATCGCGCTGGTCGACCGCGAGGGCAATCCCGTATCCCTCAAGGATTACATCGGCAAAACGGTTTTTCTCAACTTCTGGGGTACCTGGTGTGGGCCCTGCCGCAATGAAATGCCCGATATCCAGAAGCTTTATGAAGCCTATGGTGAGAACACCGGCGATGTGGTTATCCTCGCCGTGGCCGCACCCAATTATTATATGGAAGGACCTCTGGAAGACATCGTCGATTATCTCGAAAAGAACGACTACACTTACCCGGTCGTTTATGATATGACCGGCGAAGGTCTGGCTGCCTACAGTGTATCCTCCTTCCCCACCACCTACATGATCGACGACGAAGGCTATGCCTACGGTTATGTATCGGGCGCCATCTCCTACGAAACCATGGAGCAGATCATTGCCATGGCCAAAACCAAGGACTACAGCAAATAAAAAGGAAGTCTTATTCATGAAGATCCGTACACGAATCCTGCTTTATAATACCCTGATGGTCCTGATCTCGCTGGTCGTTCTGCTGGGCGTCGGCACTTCGGTCATCAGTGTCTGGGGTTTCTGGGACTGGAGCGACAGAGACGGTTCCTCGGCCAAAGCCACCGAGCTGATGAACAGCCTCTCCCCCACCACCGATACATTTGAATCGGTGGGCGACCGTTTTTCCGAGCTTGGCTATGCCCTGTATGTTCTGCTGCCGGCCGAAGGTGCCACCGTATACGGCGACCTCTCCCAGACCACATTGCTGGAAAGCCTCGAAGCACAGCCGGAGGGCCGCGCCAAGACCTATGAACTGGGCGAAGATCATGTTATTGCCCGCAAGCTCGACCCCTATCTGCTGCTGGCCGTTCAGGATCCTGCCAGCCGCGATCCTGCCAGCCCGAAAGATCTTCTGATCTGGTTTCTGATCATCGGTGCGGCGGCCATCGTCATCATCCTGCCCATCACCTCCCTCTTCACCCGTCAGCTGCTCAAATATATCACCCGCCCCCTGACGGCGCTGATTTCTGCCGCCAACCGCGTTGAAAAGGGCGACCTTTCGACCCCCATCGAGCATCAGGGCTCGGATGAGTTCAAGACGGTCTGTGATTCCTTCGATCATATGCAGCAGCACCTCAAGGACGAGCGTGACAAAAATGCCGCCTATGAAAAGGCCCGCACCGATATGATCTCGGGTATCTCCCATGATCTGCGCACCCCGCTGACCTCAGTCAAGGGCTATATCAAGGGCATCCGCGACGGCATTGCCAATACCCCCGAAAAACAGCAGCGTTACCTGCAGACTGCCTATGCCAAGGCCGATCAGATGGATACCCTTCTGGAAAACCTCTTCTTCTATTCCAAGCTGGAAACCGGCAATCTGCCCATGAACATGAAACCTTTGGATCTGACCGATCTCGTCCGCAACTTTGTCAGCGATACCTCTCTGGATCCCAATATGCAGCAGGTCACACTGACCGCCCATTTCAAAGAAAAGGCACACATGGTTCTGGCCGATGCCGAACAGCTGCGCCGCATCCTTAACAATCTGACCGAAAATGCCGTCAAATATGCCCAGGCCGAATCTCTGTGCATTTCGATCAACATCGAGCGCGAGGGCGATCAGGAGGTCATTACCTTTGCCGACAACGGCGTCGGTGTTGCGCCCGACAAGCTGAACAATCTGTTCGAGCAGTTCTGGCGCGGCGACAGTGCCCGTATGAGCGGCAAGGGCAGCAGCGGTCTTGGCCTCTATATTGTCAAACACATCATCGATATCCATGGCGGCAGCATTACGGCCCGCAGCGAAAACGGCCTGCAGCTGATCATCCGCCTCCCCGCCCATCAAACCGAATCCCCGAAGGAGGAACTGATATGAAACGCATCCTGATTGCCGAAGACGATCTGGAAATCGCCGAACTGGAACGCGATTACCTGGAAATGAACGGCTTTGCATCCGATATTGCCCCCGATGGCCAGCAAGCTCTGGAAATGGGTCTCAACGGCGATTATGCCCTCATCCTGCTGGATATCATGCTGCCCCGTCTGGACGGCTATGAGGTCTGCAAGCGCCTGCGTGAAAAGCTGGATATCCCCATCCTCATGGTTACGGCCAAGGGTGAATCGACCGACAAGATCTTCGGCCTCGGTCTCGGCGCCGACGACTATATTCCCAAGCCTTTCGACCCTGCCGAACTGGTTGCGCGCATCAAATCGCATATCAATCGCTACGAACGTCTGAAGGGTCCCAGCGCCTCTTCTGCAGGCAAGAACGACGAGATCCGTATCGGTGACACCCTGGTCATTCACCCGAAAAACTGGAAGGTCTTTAAAAATGGCCAGGAGCTGCGCCTGCCCAACCGCGAGTTCGAGATCCTGGTTTTTCTGGCCCAGAACCCCAATAAGGTTTTCTCGCGCGAGCAGCTCTTCGAGCGCATCTGGGGCATCGGCTATATCAGCGACAGCGCCACGGTCACCGTACATATCGGCCGCATCCGTGAAAAGATCGAAGAAGATCCTCAGAACCCCAGAATCATCGAGACCATCTGGGGCGCCGGCTATCGCCTCAATCTCCCCGAAGAGAAGTAAACATGAAAAAGATCCTCGTCTTAGGCTGTCCCGGCAGCGGCAAAAGCACGCTGAGCCGTCGCCTCGGCCCTCTGCTGGATATCCCCGTTGTCCATATGGACAAGCTCTTCTGGACGCCCGGATGGGTATCGATCCCCCGCGATGCCCTCATCCGCAAGCTGGAAGCCGAGCTTCGGAAGGACAGCTGGGTCATCGACGGCAACTTCAGCGCTACCCTGCCCATGCGTCTGGAAGCCGCCGATACGGCCATTTATCTTGATCACAGCTCCCTTTCCTGTGTACTGCGCGTCCTGCGCCGTGTTCTGACTTCACTGGGCCGTGTACGTCCCGATATGGGCGAAGGCTGCCCCGAACGCTTTGACTTTGCGTTCCTGCGTTTTGTCTGGAGCTTCCGCAAGACCCATCGCGCCGATATGCTGCGTGCGCTGGATGCTTTCAAAGCAAACGGCGGCAAGGTGATCCTTCTGAAAAACGACAGGGAAACCGAAGCCTTTTTAAAAAGTCTTCAGGCATAAAAAAAAGCCCATCCGGCCGGATGGGCTTTTATTATTTCTGCAATATGGCTTAGAGCTGCTCGAGGGCGTCCATGATGCCGTTGAGGGCAGTGCAGTTGAGATTGTCGGCATCGCCGGCGTCGATCATGCCTGCAACGGCGGGATCGATGGGCATACGGGCGGTATTGGGGATACCAAAGGCCAGTGCGGTCTCTTCCACATGGCTCTTGCCGAAGACTTCCAGCTGCTTGCCGCAATCGGGGCATTCAAAATAGCTCATGTTCTCGACCAGACCCAGAACGGGGATCTCCATCAGCTTGGCCATGTTGACAGCCTTCTCGACGATCATGGTAACCAGATCCTGAGGTGTTGTGACAATAATCAGGCCGTCCAGGGGGATCGACTGGAAAACGGTCAGGGCTACATCGCCGGTTCCGGGAGGCATATCGATAAACATAAAGTCGACATCGCCCCAGAGGACGTCCTTCCAGAACTGCTGAACAGCACCGGCAATAACGGGACCGCGCCATACAACAGGCGCCGAGGGGTCTTCCAGCAGCAGGTTGACCGACATAGTCTTGATGCCGCCCTTGGTGATGCTGGGCAGAATACCCATGTTGTTGCCCTGGGCACGCTCGTGCAGGCCGAAGGCCTTGGGGATCGAGGGACCTGTGATATCCGAGTCGAGGATCGCGGTGCTGTGGCCGCGCTTGTTGGACAGGGCTGCCAGCGCCGAGGTGACGAGGCTCTTGCCTACGCCGCCCTTACCCGATACAACGCCAATAACCTTCTTGACATGGGTGGTTTCGTGAGGTGCAACCAGGAAATCTTCCTTGGTCATCTTGCGATCTGCGCAGTCGCTGCTCTGGCAGTTGGCGCAATCGTGATTACAACTACTCATAATTTCATCTCCGATTTATTTTTTATTTTCATATATGCTTTACAGGCAGGCCAACGGCCCACAAGTATAATTATACTTTGTTTAACGCCTTTGTCAAGCCGCCCCCTCCCGGATCGGCCGTATGCGTTTTATTTCTTTATCCCGAAAAATGCCGAATCATGCTTGATTATCCTCAGAAAGCTTGATAAAATCATACTATCTTAATATATACAGGAGTGAACACATCATGTGGAACGAGTTTAAGAAGTTTGCATTCAAGGGCAACGTCATCGACATGGCCGTTGGTGTTATCATCGGCGGCGCCTTCGGTAAGATCGTCACCTCCCTGGTCAACGACCTGATCATGCCCATTCTGGGTATCGTCATGGGCAAGGTCAATTTCGCCGATCTGAAGATCGTCCTCAGCCCCGCTGTTCTGGACGCTGCCGGCCAAGTCGTCAAGGCCGAAAGTGCCATCACCTACGGCAACTTCATCCAGACTGTGGTTGATTTCCTGCTGATCGCCGTTTCCATCTTCGTCTTTGTCAAGATCATGAACAATGCCAAGAAGAAGGAAGAGCCCGCGCCCGAACCTCCCAAGGGTCCCACAACCGAGGAGCTGCTGGCCGAGATCCGCGATCTGCTGGCCGAAAAGAAGTAAAGTCTTCATCAAAAAGCATCTGCCCAAAAGGCAAGCATCCGCAAAACAGTTAACAGGCACAACAGATTAAACTGTTGTGCCTGTTCTTGTATATCCGGACAAATATTATGATGTAAAAAAATAATCAAACTCGAACTTATACACCGATCAGCGATGCCCTCGCGGAAGACTGCGATCTCCGCGAGGGCTTATTTTATCTTTTCTGCAGGATATGCCAGACGTCGGTTCCCGTAAAGCCACAGGCACGATACAGAGCTTCGGGAGCAGCGGCGCTGCATTTGCCCGAAACGGTGGCAAAGACAGCCCCTTCTCTGCCGCGCCGCAGAAGCTCGCAGACCATCATTCTGCCGATCCCTTGCCGGCGGTATTCCGGCAGCACCTGTATCCACTCGAGGACCAGTTCG
>JAFQKM010000263.1 GCA_017396925.1 Clostridia bacterium | reverse complement strand
TCCCTTCTGCGGCAGCGGTACCATTGCCATCGAGGCGGCCATGGCCTCTCTGGGCATTATGCCCGGCGCCCACCGCAATTTCGAAGCCGAGCAGTGGGGCTTCTTTGATACCTCCTGCTTTGCCGATCTGCGCGAAGAATACAGCGAGAACGAGCGCCATGAAAAGCTGCCCATTTTTGCATCGGATATCGATCCGGCCTGCGTTGCCATGACCCGCGAGAATGCCCGCCGCGCCGGCGTTCTCGATTGTATCGAGATCCAGCGCGCCGATGCCCTGAAGATGACCTATCCCCGCGAGCGCAGCGTCATCATCACCAACCCGCCCTACGGTCAGCGTATGATGGATATCGAGCAGGCTCGCAAGATCTATCGTCTGCTGGGCCGCCAGACCCGTGGCTGTGAGGGCCTCAAGAAGTATATCATCACCTCTGATGAAGAGTTTGAAACACACTTTGGCCAGAAGGCCGATAAGAAGCGCAAGCTTTACAACGGCATGATCAAGTGCAACCTCTATATGTACTTCAAATAAGGCATTGCCTTGATTTCAAACAGCCAAAACCAAGATAGAAGGTGAAATGCCATGCGGCATATCTTTATCGTCAATCCCCGTGCCGGCCGCCGGCAGAATACAACAGCGGTGATCGGCCGGATCGAGGCTGCCTGCAGAAAGCAGGGGCTGGAATATGATGTCTATCTGACTTCCCATGCCGGCCATGCCACCGAGATCGTTGCCACCGCTTCCAAGGCGCATCCCGATAAGGCCCTGACCTTTTATGCCTGCGGCGGCGACGGCACCCTTAATGAGGTTGCCACCGGTCTTGCCGGACTCGATCGCACCGACTGCGCCTTTACAGCCTATCCCATCGGCACCGGCAACGACTATGTCAAGATGTTCAAAGGGGGCAGGGAGGCCTTCCTCGATCTTGAAGCCCTGCTGAACGGTACCCCTGCCGATATCGACTATATCCAATCGGATTGCGGCTGCTCGATCAATATCCTTTCGGTCGGTCTCGATGCCGAAGTTGCCATGCGTAAGGACAGATATCGCTTCCTTGGCACCGGACTGATCCCGTATTGCCTGTCGGCTGTCGAAAATGTCATTCGCGGCATCGGCAAGGCCTATTCGGTCAATGTGGATGGCGAACAGCTGGATGGGGAATATACCCTGATCTTTGTCGGCAACGGCCGCTTTTACGGCGGCGGCTTCTGCCCGGTCGATCATTCCAAGCTGGGCGATGGCCTGCTGGATGTTCTGCTGGTCAACAAGATCTCCCGTATGCAGGCGGCTTCGCTGATCAACAAATATAAAAACGGCATGTATCGCGAGCTATCTGATTACATTACCTACCGTCAGGCCAAAGAGATCCGCATCTTCTCCAAGAAGAACGACGATATGTGCATCAATCTCGACGGCGAGATCGTGCAGAGCAGCCATCTCAGCCTGCGCATCGAGCCGCAGAAACTGCGCTTTGTTGTGCCGCGCGGCTCCTGTGTGCTGGAGTAGGGAAGGCAGCATCTGCATAAAGCGGAAAGAAATACATAGAATAAACACAGAGCCTACAAGGCCCCTGCGGGCAGCCTGCCTGCAAGGGCCTCGTTTGTTGAAAAATCACAAATCAGACACAAATAATTCATAAGTTTTTTCAAAAAAGGTCTTGAAAAAAAGCCTCCTTTGGCTTATTATAGAAACATCGGTTAGCACTCGGAGCAAAAGAGTGCTAAAGTATGGATGATAATAATTAAAAATAGAAAGAGGTAATCACACAATGAAACTCGTACCTTTGCAGGACAGAGTTGTTCTCAAGATGGCTGAAGCCGAAGAGACAACCAAGAGCGGCATCATTCTGGCCGGCTCGGCTAAGGAAAAGCCCCAGTTCGCCATCGTAATCGCAGTCGGCCCCGGCCTGGGCACCGGCGAGAAGAAGACGCCCATGGAAGTCAAGGTCGGCGATAAGGTCATCACCAACAAGTTTGCCGGCACAGAAGTCAAGATCGAAGGCGAGCAGCTGGTCATCGTCAAGCAGACCGACATTCTGGCAATCGTCGAGTAATCGATCCTGCACCCTTCGGCTGCACACGGCAGCCACACTTTAATTTCGATTTTTCGGAGGTAACATAAAATGGCTAAGGAAATCCTGTTTGGCGAGGAAGCTCGCCACGCCCTGGAAAGAGGCGTCAATAAGCTGGCCGATACAGTTAAGGTCACTATGGGCCCCAAGGGCAGAAACGTCGTTCTCGATAAGAAGTTCGGTGCACCCCTCATCACCAACGACGGTGTTACCATTGCTCGCGACATCGAGCTGGATGACATCTTTGAAAACATGGGCGCTCAGCTGGTAAAGCAGGTCGCCGACAAGACAAACGACATCGCCGGCGACGGTACAACAACCGCTACACTGCTGGCTCAGGCTTTCGTCCGCGAGGGTCTGAAGAATGTCACCGCAGGTGCCAACCCCATGGTCGTCCGCAAGGGCATTGCCAAGGCTGTTGACGCTGCAATCGTCGAGATCAAGGGCTCTGCCCAGAAGGTCAACGGCACAAGAGACATCGCCAGAGTTGCTGCAGTTTCCTCGGGCGACGAAGGCATCGGCCAGCTGATCGCTGAGGCTATGGAAAAGGTCACAGCCGACGGCGTTATCACTGTTGAAGAGTCCAAGACAGCCGAGACCTACAGCGAGGTCGTCGAGGGCATGCAGTTCGACAGAGGCTACATCACCCCCTACATGATCACCGATACAGAAAAGCTGGAAGCTTTCATCGACGACGCTTTCATTCTGATCACCGATAAGAAGATCTCCAACATCCAGGAGATCCTGCCCCTGCTGGAAGAAGTTGTCCAGACCGGCAGAAAGCTCGTTATCATTGCTGAAGACATCGAGGGCGAGGCTCTGAGCACCCTGATCGTCAACAAGCTGCGCGGTACATTCACCTGCCTGGCTGTCAAGGCTCCCGGCTTTGGCGACAGACGTAAGGAAATGCTGAAGGATATCGCTGCTCTGACCGGCGGCGTTGTCGTTTCCGAAGAGATCGGCTACGAGCTGAAGGATGCCACCATGGAGATGCTGGGCCGTGCACGCCAGGTCAAGTCGACCAAGGAGCATACCATCATCGTCAACGGCGCCGGCGACCGTGACGCCATCGAGGGCCGTATCTACAACATCCGCACCGAGCTGGAGAGAACAACCTCCGAGTTCGACCGTGAGAAGCTGCAGGAGCGTCTGGCTAAGCTGTCCGGCGGTGTTGCCGTTATCAAGGTCGGCGCTGCTACAGAGGTCGAGATGAAGGAGAAGAAGCTGCGTATCGAAGACGCTCTGAACTCCACAAAGGCTGCTGTCGAAGAAGGTATCGTCGCAGGCGGCGGTACAGCCTTCATCAACGCCATTCCCGCTGTCGCCGCTATGGTCGAGACACTGGAAGGCGACGAGAAGACAGGCGCCAAGATCGTCATGAAGGCTCTGGAAGAGCCCGTCAAGCAGATCGCTTTCAACGCCGGTGTCGACGGCAGCGTCGTTATCGAGCGCATCCGCATCAGCGGCAAGAACGGCTATGGCTTCGACGCTTACAACGAGACCTATGTCGATATGATCGAGGCCGGTATCGTTGACCCCGTCAAGGTCACACGTACCGCTCTGGAGAATGCTGCTTCCATCGCTTCCATGGTTCTGACTACAGAGTCTCTGGTTGCCGAGAAGAAGGAGCCCGAAGCTGCTGCAGCTGGCGGCGGCATGGGCGACATGATGTATTAATCTGTTTGACCTTATATAATGTCAAAAATATTCCCCCGAAAGTGCATTCTTTCGGGGGAACTTTTTTATGCCTTGCACAGTCAGAATATTGAGCATATAATAAAATCAGAAGAACTGTGAACCGGGCGAGGTGAAAACAGATGATCGATAAATTGCGGAAAGAACTCTGGGAGCTGCGCGTGCAGATCTGCCGCCGCGCATCCATCAGCAAAGAACTGGAAGAGAATCATCGGATCGAATCGGCCATATGGCGTGAGGAATATCAGGTGCGCACCAAGCTCAACCAGCTGAACGGCCGCATGGCCGAGCTGCAGAAGCGTTCGATTCGAAATATGTACTACAGTATGATCGGGCAGAAGGAAGAAATGCTCCATGAGTTGGAGGAAGAGGCGCGCCTGGTCGAAGTCGAGCTGCGCGACCTGCAGCGCACACTGGAAGAATGCGGCGTCAAGCTCAAGAGCCTCGAGGCTACCTATCAGGGCTTTGGCGATCCCAAGCGCCGCTTCCGGGATACATATGAAAAGCTCAAGAACCTGCTGTACGAGGATCCCCTCTGCGGAGCAGAAGTTGTGCGGCTGGAAAAGGCTGTAAATGAGCTGGACAAACAGCTGCGCGAGATCGGTCAGGCTGTTTCCGCCGGCGGCCTGGCCATGCAGGAGGCCCGGAGCATTCTGGGGACATTGCGCAGTGCCAGAGGATATGGCGCCCTCGATATGGCGGGCGGCGGCGTGGTGGCCGGTGCAGCCAAGCATAAGAAGCTGAATGACGCCCGAAAGCAGTCGGAAGAACTGCGCAGCCGCATTGCCCGATTCAACAGTGAATTGACCGATGTCAACATCGGTCTGCACCTCGGGCAGGATAATGTGGGAGATTTCCTGCGTTTTGCCGATTTCTTCCTCGACGGTCTGCTGGCCGACTGGGCGGTGCAGACCCGTATCGGAGAATCACAGGCCGAGCTTTCCAGGGTGGAGGGCAGCCTCCATTCGATGGTCAATCGCCTGCAGGATATGTATCGCACGCTGGAACATGAGCGGCAGAAGCTAAAAGATCAGCTGAGCGGCATGATCCTTGGCCCCGAACCGGAGGTTCACAGGGCAGAATCCAGCACTGCTGAATAAAAACAAAAGCCGTACTTCATATTTGAAGTACGGCTTTTTTATATGAACGATCAAATTGCACGCTTTTCCTTCCATTTGCCGCTGCGCCAGCGCCAGATGAAAAGGCAGCCACGCACCAGTTCGTCCAGGGCAAAAGCGGCCCACATGCCGGCCAGACCCCAGCCCATATACACACCAAAGATCCAGCAGACGCCAACGGCGATGATCCACTGGCTGCTGATGCCGACGATGACAGGGAACTGAATGTCGCCGACAGCCTGCAGCGTGCGGACGAAAATAACATTGAGACCGCGGCCGATCTCGAGGAAGATTTCGATAAAGAGTACCGTGCGTCCCAGCTCGATGACTCTGGGATCGGAAGAGAAGAGTCCGTAAAGAAAATCGGAGCACAGCCAGAAGACAAAGGTGATGGCCACCGAAATGGGAATAAAGGTATGGGTCAGGCGGCGGTTTTCACGGATGGCGCCATCGACATCGCCGGCGCCGATGCAGTAACCGATACGGATCTGTCCGGCCTGGCTGGCCGCACTGAGCAGCATGCAGCAGACCTGGGCAAACATATTGGTATACATTCGGGTGGTGACGGCATAGGTGCCAATGGCATTGATGAAAGCCAGGCTGACCGACTGGCTCAGGTTATAGCTCAGGCTTTCGCCGCCCGAGGGCAGGCCAATACCGATCAGACGGCGGAAAAGATCCTTGGGGAAGGGGCGCAATACCGCAATACCCAGCCGAACATGGGGCACCGCACGGCGGAAGGCGCAGAAGAGCAGAATCATGCCGAGGGTGCGGCAGATGGTGGTCGACAGGGCGGCACCGGCAGCACCCATGCGGGGGAGGGGGCCAAGACCATAGATAAAGGCCGTGTTGCCCAGAATGTTGATCAGATTGATCAGGCCGGTCGACAGCATGATGACGGTCATCTTGGCATGGGCGCGCAGAAAGGCGCTGAAGGTCAGCATCAGGGCCTGAAAGGGCAGGCTGAGGGCGGTGATGCGCAGATAATCAAGGGCTTCGCGCTGGACCTCGGCCGGCACACGGAGCAGATTGAGAATGGGCGTGGCAAACAGATAGATGACCACAGCCCAGAACAGGCCGAGACACAGGTTGAGGCCAATGGAAAGCGAATAGATCTTTTCGGCCTTGCCTTCATCCCGGGCGCCCAGATAGAGGCTGATCAGAATGGTGGAAGCCAGACTGATGACATTGAAGGTCAGGATCAGAATGGTCATGATCTGGTTGGAATTGCCGACAGCGGCAACCGCCGTGGCATTGAAGCGGCTGAGCATGATCTGATCGATATTGCCGACCAGCATCTGCAGCATGAGTTCGATAAAGATCGGCCAGGTCATTTTCATCAGGGAAGGATGATCGGCCAGCGGATTGCGCAGTGCACCTTTGGGTGATGTATCAGACATGATGGTTCAGCTCCTTTTCATAATGATCGTTATAATAGGGAACAGGATTGTGAATGAAAGTATTATATCACCGGCTTTGTTTTTAGGAAATGTTCGGAATTGTACAAGTTTGCCGAAAAAGAAAAACACTTTTTATCTAAAATGCCACGGAACATTTTGGATGGAGGCACAGTCTGTAAAATGTGCCGTTTTGTGCCGAAATACAGAACTTTCCTGCAGATTAAGGGTGTTTTTGTGCGGCGAAAAATGGTATACTGTATCTTACAGGAGAAAACTGTAAGAAAAGAGAAATAAATCCCGCGCAAAAGAGAAGGAAGGAGACAGGATGAAACGATTTGCAAGTCTGCTGCTGGCCTGCATACTGATATGCTCGCTGGCCCCCGCCGCTTACGCCGCACCGACCGAATGGGAGGTCAGCGACGAAGGCGTCGAGTTTATTAAACGGTTTGAGGGCTTTTCGAAAACGCCTTATCTGGACAACGGCACATGGCGCATCGGTTACGGCAGCGCCATTAAAAAAGAGGATTATCCCAACGGGATCACCGAGAGTGCCGCCACCAAGCTTTTTCGAAAGGATCTCGCTGTGACCGCAGGCAAGGTCAATGCGTATCTGGGCCAGTATGAGATCGAACTGGAGCAGTGCCAGTTTGATGCGCTGGTCAGCTTTACCTACAATCTGGGCGGCAGCTGGATGAACCCCAATTATAAGTTCAGCAGCTATCTGATCGACGGTCTGGAGAATTACGATGATCTGACCATCCTCGACGGTTTTGTTGTCTGGTGCCATGTGGGCAAAAATGTCGATCACGGCATTGCCGAGCGCCGTCTGGCCGAAGCCATGCTGCTGATTTACGGTGACTATGAAGGGGATACAGCGCCGGCCTATACCTATGCCGTGCTCAATGGCAACGGCGGCAAGGTCGACAGCGACATCATCTGTTTTGAAGTCGGTGAATCCCTCGACCGTCTGCCCGTAGCTACCCGCGAGGATCATGTTCTGTCGGGATGGTATAAGAGCAACGGCAAGGCTGTCAAGGGCGGCGAGACCATTGAAGAGCCGATGGAACTGACCGCCAAATGGTTTTTGGATGTCAACCTGCCCTTTACCGATGTGCCCAACGGCGCCTGGTATTACGGCTATGTGGGCGAGCTTTATCAGGACGGTGTTGTCAACGGTATGACCCCCACCACCTTTGAACCTTCGGGCAAGGTCAACTATGGCCAGGCCCTCAAGCTCATTCTGCTGGCCACCGGATTGGAGCCCTCCGATGAGGAGATGGCAGGTCACTGGGCCCAGCGTTACGAAGATCTGGCCATTGAAGCCGGCGTTGTGGCCGAAGGAGAGATGGGCCTGAATGATGTTATCACCCGCGGACAGATCGCCAAAATCGCTTCCAAAGCCATGGGTTTGGACGATGCTTCGGGCAAGAGTCCCTTCCATGATACCGATGATGCCTATGTTATGGCGCTCTATAATGCCGGTATTGTAGAAGGTACCACCGAAAAGGATGGCAAGACCTATTTCTATCCGGACGACAGCATCACCCGTGCCGAGATCTCCACGATCATCTGGCGTATCCTCAATCACAACGAGGATACCAACAGCGGCAAGATTCAGTATGCGTCCTATACGCTGAATGTCCTGAAGGATGTCGATAAATACACCCGCAACGACGACAATTACTACGATAAGAACGGCTATAAGCATTATCTGGGCGAAGACACATGGGTCGGCATCGACGTTTCGATCCATCAGGGCAACATCGACTGGAAAAAGGTCGCCCGTGATGGCGTCGATTACGCCATTATTCGCGTCGGCGGCCGCGGCTATGGCGACGAAGGCATCATGTATGGCGATACCAATTTTGAAAAGAACATCGAAGGCGCGCTTGAAGCCGGCCTGGACGTCGGCGTTTACTATTTCTCGCAGGCCATCACCGTGGCCGAGGCCAGAGAAGAGGCCGAGTATGTCCTCGAACAGATCGAAGGCTACGACATCACCTATCCTGTCGTTTTCGACTGGGAGCGTATCGGCGGCAGCGAGGCCCGTACCTATGGATTGGAGACCGACCTGCTCTGCAAGATCGCCAATACCTTCTGCGGCATGATCGAAGAGGCTGGCTATACCCCGATGATCTACTTTAATTCCTACTGCGGTTATGTCAAATATGACCTCAGCAAGATCAACCGGTATGATTTCTGGTTTGCACGCTACAACGATACGCCGGGCTTCTACTACGACTTTGATATGTGGCAGTACAGCGATACCGGCAGTGTCAGCGGCATAAAGGGCAATGTCGACCTGAACATCAGTTTTAAAAATTACGCAGAAGAATAACTGCAGAACCGACAGAGGCGGCCTTGTGCTGCCTCTGTTTTTTGTGCTATGATGAAGGACAGAAAAGGAGGGACAGACATGGAAACACTGGGTTTTGTATCGCTGACGCCCATTGAGAAGGGCTGGTCGGGCGACCGGAAATATAAGGCGGTCGATCGGGAAGGGAAGACCTTCCTGCTCCGCATTTCGCCCCTCGAGCGGCGTGTGCAGCGGGAGAATCTCTATGCGGTCATGTCCCGCCTGCCGGCGGATCTTTCCATCAGCCGCCCTTTGGCGCAGGGAATCTGCAGCGAGGGGATCTATACTCTATGGTCATGGGTGGAAGGTGCCGATGCCGAGGAACAGATCACAGCCATGCCGGAATCGCAGCAGTATCATCTGGGCCTCGAAGCGGGTGCGCTTCTGCGGCGTATCCATGTTCTGCCGGCGCCGCCCGAATCGGAGCCCTGGCATCAGCGCTTTGGCCGCAAGATCGACCGTAAGCTGCAGCAGTATGCAGACTGCCCGGTGCATTATGAGGACGGCGGGCAGATCGTTGATTTTATCCGGCAGAATCGTTATCGGATCGAAGGGCGTCCCCAGTGCTTTCAGCATGGCGATTATCACATCGGCAACATGATGCTGGAAGACGGGAAGCTGGTGGTCATCGATTTCGACCGTTATGATTTCGGCGATCCCTGGGAGGAGTTTAACCGGATCGTCTGGTGTGCCCAGGTAGCGCCGGCCTTTGCGGCAGGGCAGCTGAATGGATATTTTGATGGAATACCGCCCGAGGATTTCTTTGCGCTTCTGGCCCTCTATATCGCCGTCAATACCCTCAGTTCACTGCCCTGGGCTATGCCCTTCGGGCAGGAACAGATCGATGTCTTTCTGGCGCAGGAGCGCGAGATCATGGATTGGTACGACGGGTTCCGAAGTACGTTTCCCAAATGGTATACAGCATTTCATAAATAAAAAAGAAAAAGCCGATGAGTTTTCTCATCGGCTTTTGTGTTATGGATGTTATGCCTTGGGGGTTTCGGTCTCGAAGACTTCCTTGGCCGAGGCAGCCAGACCGGCCAGGCCCTGCAGCTCGGAGGGGATGATGATCTTGGTGGCCTTGCCGTCGGCAGCTGCTGCAAAGGCTTCCAGAGCCTTCAGCTTGATGACATTGTCACCGGGGGCGGCTTCGTTCAGCAGCTTGATGGAGTTGGCCAGCGCCGTCTGAATGGCCAGCAGAGCTTCGGCTTCACCTTCGGCCTCTTTGATCTTCTGCTGGCGTACGGCTTCGGCGCGGAGGATAACGGCTTCCTTTTCACCTTCGGCGATCAGGATCTGCGAACGCTTTTCGCCTTCGGCCTTAAGGATCGATTCGCGGCGTTCACGCTCGGCCTTCATCTGGCGCTCCATGGCGTCCTGGATCTCTCTGGGCGGGATGATGTTCTTCAGCTCGACACGGTTGATCTTGATGCCCCAGGGGTCGGTGGCTTCGTCGAGGATGGTACGCATCTTGGTGTTGATGATGTCGCGCGAGGTCAGGGTCTGGTCAAGCTCGAGATCACCGATGATGTTACGCAGGGTGGTGGCGGTCAGATTCTCGATGGCGGCCATGGGGTGAACGACGCCGTAGGTAAACAGCTTGGGGTCGGTGACCTGGAAATAGATGACGGTGTCGATCTGCATGGTGACGTTATCCTTGGTGATAACGGGCTGGGGAGGGAAGTCGGAAACGCGTTCCTTCAGGGTGACCTTGTTGGCAACTCTTTCAATAAAGGGGATCTTGAAGTGCAGGCCGGTCTCCCATGTGCCCTGGTAGGCGCCCAGACGTTCGACGATAAAGGCGCTGGCCTGAGGAACGATGATGATGTTGGAGGCAAGGAAGGCAATGGCCAGAATCAGGAAAATGATGACGGCCATGGCAGGACCAAATGCCGAGAAAATGCTCAGGGTGATCGCGTTTGTCATAAATGATTCTCCTTTTCTTATTTTATAAATATTTTATGGTTTCGGGGGTTATTTTGCCCGGGCAGGCTGTTCCACCGGTTCGACGATCAGCTTGACGCCCTGGATCTGTCGGACGATGACCGAAGTGCCTTCGGGGATGACCATATGATCATCGGCGGCGCGGGCGGTCCACATCTGGCCGGCCACACGAACCTGACCTGAAGGGATGCGGTTGTCGATGGATTCAACGACCAGCGCTTCCTTGCCGACGGCACGGTCGGCATTGGTGGCTGTCTTTCTGGTATTGAGATGGCGGACAGCCATGGGGCGTACCGCAGCCAGACAGATGGCCGATACCAGTGTGAAGAGGATGATCTGCGGCCAGAAGCCAAGGCCGATGAGGGCGGTCAGCATGGCGGCCACAGCACCGGCGGCAAACCAGATGCAGACAAGGGCCATGGTGGAAGCCTCGATGACGGCCAGCAGGATGATGATGACCAGCCAGATCAGATATGTGGGGATACCGAACATAAAGGTTCACCTCCAATGTATATGCTTGGTTCCTTTACTGTATAGACGTTGGGAAAGGAAAAAGGTTCCCGTTTGGAAACAATTTTATAAAAGATTCTTTTTAC
>JAFQKM010000262.1 GCA_017396925.1 Clostridia bacterium | reverse complement strand
GAAGGTATAAACGGTCATACCGTAATTATTGCTCTCGTCGATGCCCCAGCAGACGGCAAGGGATTTCTCGCCGGTCACCGAGGAAACGGGATAGTATATCGAATGAAGAGTCAGGCCAACCGCTTCGGCCGAGCCGATCTCTTCATAATCGTCTTCGGTTTTCTTGTAAGCCTTGATCAGATAATTTCCATCCTCGTCTCTGAAAAAGGCGATGTATTCATTTTCACTGTCGCCATCGAGATCGATCTGCTGGATCGACTGACGGTTGGCGCCGCTTTCGGCAGCTGCCGATACGGCCCCGGTCTCCAGGACCTTATTGATCTGGCTCTGCAGCTCGACATGCTCGGCCGGAAGGCTGGGCAAAGCCAAAAGGCCGTCGCCATACTGGACGCAGCCTGATAAAAGCACCGTGCCGACCAATACGGCGGCTGCGGTGATCATTTTTTTAATTGGAATATTCATCGGCATGGGTTTCCTGATGTTTACAAATAAACCCCTTGGAAATCGCTTTCGACGATCTCCAAGGGGTGGGCATCGATCATTCGATCAATTAGAAGAACTTTTTGATGCCTTCGGGAGCGGTAGCATCGTCGGCGCTGATCATGATTGTGAACTTGAGGCCGGTAGCTTCACTGAAGCGATCCAGCTTATCCAGGAACTCAACAGCCTTGGCATCATCATCCTCACCGGTCAGCTTGTAAAGGCTGTCGATGAACATATGTGTGATGTCGTAGTTGCCGGAGTAGACACCGCAGATGTAAGCGAAGATTGTGTCATAGCTCAGAGCCATGGGATAATCGGAAATATCGATCAGCTTAGCGCTGTACTTGATGTTGTATCTCAGATTCTGGCCCTTTTCGATGCAGACAACGTTGCCGGCTTCTTCGTTAACAGCCTTGTTGACCAGATCGACCATCTTCTTTGTCTTGCCTGTGCCGCGGGCACCCATAATAACCTTAACCATAAATCGTATCCTCCTTTGTTTATATAATGATAACACGAAATGTCAGTTTCAACAACAGCTTATTTAGAAATCGAGAAAAAATTTCCCGATCCACTGCGTCCATAGATAACTTTCCCTATTCGAGTCTAAAACATTGTACCACGGACTTTCAAACCTTGCAACGCCTTTATGAAAACTTTTGATGAATTATTTTTCTTTTTTTACATTTTTATAGAGCAGAATGCCCTGACTTTCCCCCTCGCAGCAGGGCTGCTGACAGCAAACGGTTCCACAGGTCCATCAGCCCCAGACGTGCAGCCTCTTCGGCCGCCACCACATCGGTTTCAAAGACGGTTTCCCCCGCCCGGTCACAGACAGTAAAGTGCCCCAGCACATCCCCTGCTTTCACAGGTGCTTCGGCACATTCGGCGATCTCCAGCGTTCTGGTCAGCCCATCCAGACGGCTGCGCTCGAGCAGAAGCTCGGGCTGTTCGGCAAGGGCAATGGCCACGCAATCCTTTCTGCCCATCTCCACAGGCACCGGCATCAGCGGCTGATCGGGTGTGATCGCCAGCGTGATATAATTGGCAAAGCCGTAATTGAGCAGGGCCGCCACATCGCTGTTGCGGCTCTTGGCACTCTCACCCCGCAGAACAACGGCGATCAGGGTCATCCCATCCCGCTCGGCAGCGCCCGACAGGCAGTAGCCGGCATCGGAGGTATAGCCGGTCTTCAGGCCGATCATGCCCGGATAACTGCGAATCATTTTATTGGTATTGGTCAGCCCGAAGACGCCCTCACGGACGGTATCGGTCCAGATGGTGGTATAGTCGGTGATCTTTTCATGTCTGAGCAGCTCGATCGACATCCGGGCGATATCCCGTGCCGTGGTGACGTGCCCTTCGGCTTCCAGACCACAGCAGTTGGCAAAGCTGGTATTGTACATACCCAGCTGCTGTGCCCGCTCGTTCATACGGGCGACAAAGGCTTCTTCACTGCCGGCAATATGTTCGGCCAATGCCACCGAGCAATCATTGGCCGAAGCGACGGCCACGCATTTGACCATCTCTTCCACGGTAAACTGTTCCCCTTCCTTCAGCCAGATCTGGCTGCCGCCCATCGACGCGGCATGGGCCGACCCGATCACCTTATCGTTCCAGTTCAGTTCTCCCCGCTCGATGGCTTCCATCACCAGCAGAAGGGTCATGATCTTGGTGACCGAGGCCGGCGGCATCTGTTGGTCGGCATTCTTTTCAAAGATGACCTCTCCAGAGTCATGGACGAGAATGCAGCTGGGCGCCTGTACCGGGACCTCTGCTGCATGGATCTCGGCCGGAAAGACCCCGAAAACCGCTGCCATTAACAGGAAGATTGCAATCGTTTTTTTCATTTCTTTCACCTCAGAAATGGATATGCAGCCATCTTCCCTGCTATTCCCGATTGCAATATACGCTTTTTCCTGTTACAATAATAAATAATACGCAAAAATATGCCGTATTTTCTTATCAGAACTTATTCTTTATTTATAATGGTGAATGACTATGAAAATTGCATTTTATACCCTGGGCTGCAAGACCAATCAGTTTGAGACCCAGGCCCTCGAGACCATGTTCTCTGAACGCGGCCACGAGATCGTCCCCTTCAACCAGGCTGCCGACGCCTATGTCATCAATACCTGCACGGTCACTGCCATGGGCGACCGCAAATCCCGCAATGCCGCCCACCGCGCCAAGGCCCTCAATCCCGATTGCATCCTTGTCGTCTGCGGCTGCTATGCCCAGGTCAAACCCGAGGAAGTCAAGGAAATGTGCGGCGCCGATGTTGTCTGCGGCAATGGCGATAAGAGCCGCATCATCGAGCTGACCGAGCAGGCGGTTGCCGAACGCCAGTATATCTGCACCGTCCGCTCCGGCTTTGACCATGGCCCCTTCGACTTCATGCCGGCCGGCTCCCTCAAGGGCCGTACCCGTGCCCTGCTCAAGGTACAGGATGGCTGCCAGAACTTCTGTTCCTACTGCCTGATCCCTTATGCACGCGGCCTCTCCCGCTCGATGCCCCTCGAACAGGTGCGCAGCGAAGCCGTCCGTCTGGGCGAAGCCGGCTATAAAGAGATCGTTGTCACCGGTATCGAGATCTCGTCCTACGGTTTCGATCTGCCCGGCAAGCTCACCCCCACCGAGATGATCGCCGTCATCTGCGAAGCGGCGCCTGAAGCCCGCATCCGTCTGGGCTCGCTGGAGCCCCGCACGGTCACCGAAGACTTCTGCAAGACACTGGCCCCTTATAAGAATCTCTGTCCCCATTTCCATCTATCTCTGCAGAGCGGCTGCGACAAGACCCTCAAGGATATGAACCGCAAGTATGACACCGCACGGTATTTCCTCTCCTGCCAGCTGCTGCGCAGGTATTTCCCCGGCTGTGCCATCACCACCGACCTGATCGTCGGCTTCCCGGGCGAGACCGAAGAAGATTTTGATAACACGCTGGCCTTTGTGGAAAAATGTGCCTTTGCCCAGGTACACATCTTCCCCTACTCCTCTCGTCCCGGCACCCGTGCCGCCTCCATGCCCGGTCATCTGACCCATGCCCAGAAGCAGGTCCGTGCCAAGCGTGCAGCCGATGTCTGCGGCCTTTCCCGCAAGGCTTATCTGGAAAGCCTGGTTGGTCAGACCGTCGAAGTCCTCTTTGAACAGAGCCAGAAGGGTCTCTATTCGGGCCACTGCCCCCAGTACTGCCTGGTCAAGGCCGAAGGCAGCCGCCTCTCGGGTAAGCTGCGGCAGGTACGCATCGATTCCACCGATGGCGAATGCCTCTATGGTGAGATCCTGTAAAAAGAATCTTTTATAAAATTGTTTCCAAACGGGAACCTTTTTCCTTTCCCAACGTCTATACAGTAAAGGAACCAAGCATATACATTGGAGGTGAACCTTTATGTTCGGTATCCCCGCATATCTGATCTGGCTGGTCATCATCATCCTTCTGGCCGTCATCGAGGCTTCCACCATGGCCCTTGTCTGCATCTGGTTTGCCGCCGGTGCTGTGGTCGCCATGCTGACCGCCCTCATCGGCCTTGGCTTCTGGCCTCAGATCATCCTCTTCACACTGGTATCGGCCATCTGTCTGGCTGCGGTACGCCCCATGGCTGTCCGCCATCTCAATACCAGAAAGACAGCCACCAATGCCGACCGTGCCGTCGGTAAGGAAGCGCTGGTCGTTGAATCCATCGACAACCGCATCCCTTCAGGTCAGGTTCGTGTGGCCGGCCAGATGTGGACCGCCCGCGCCGCCGATGATCATATGGTCATCCCCGAAGG
>JAFQKM010000261.1 GCA_017396925.1 Clostridia bacterium | reverse complement strand
GGCCGCCTGACCGCCTTTCCCGCCAAGCGCAAAAAGAAGCTGATGGCCCTTGAATATCTGGCCTCCAAGCTGACTGTCGGGGAGACCTATACCGAAGACAGCCTCGGCGACCTGCTCGACCGCTGGCATACCTTCCACGATCCGGCCACCCTGCGCCGTGAGCTCTACAACAACCGCCACCTCGACCGCACCAAAGACGGCCGCCAATATTGGGCAACCCCGCAGGACAGCGCGGCATCTATCTAACCTTTCTATAAAGGCGCCGCTTTTGCGGCGCCTTAAAACAATCTTAAACCGGAATATAATTGAATTCTGATAAAAAGCATGGTAAAATAAATCAAGTATGGGATCGCCCGGCTTCCTGTCTGCTCAGAAGGTCGGGCAAAATTATTTTTCAGACACAAAGAGAGTTGATATTATGATCGGTTTCTACAACTACACGGTCATCGTCACCTATCTGGGCTTTATCTTTGCCCTGTGCGGCGTCATGACCTGCCAGCAGAATCCCGGCCTCGGTATTCTGTTCCTCGTTCTCAGCGGCTTCTGTGATATGTTCGACGGCGCCATCGCCCGTACACGCAAGCGTACCGACGAAGAAAAGCGCTTCGGCATTCAGATCGACTCACTGGCCGACCTGACCAGCTTCGGCGTTCTGCCGGCCTGCATAGGCTATGCTGTCGGCCTCAACCAGCCCTGGCAGATGCTCATTCTGTTCGGCTATGCGCTGGCTGCCCTCATCCGTCTTGCTTACTTCAATGTTATGGAAGAGATCCGTCAGGACAAGGAAGGCGGCAAGCGCCAGTCCTACGACGGCCTGCCCGTCACCCCTGCAGCCCTCATCATGACGCTGACCTACTGCGTCACGGGTGAGCTGGCCCCTCAGGCCATGGCTGCCGTTTACGGCGCCATGATGGCCATCACCGGCGTCCTGTTCATCGCCCCCATCAAGGTCAAAAAGCTGAGCCTCAAGGGCAATCTGGCCATTGCCCTGGTTGGCCTTGCCGTTCTGCTCGCGGTCTTTGCGCTCAATGGCCGCTTCTAACCGCAAGGCATGTCCGCCCCCTGCCGAGGGCGGCTTTCTGAAGGCTTTATACGGCGGCAGCCTTTCCTGGCTGCTGCCGCTTCTTTCGGCAAAATGGGTCAGCAATGTGGCCGGTTCCTTTATGGATTCCCGCCTGTCGACCCCCTTCATCAAGGGCTTTATCGAAAGCAACGGCATCGATATGACCGAATACCCCGTGCAGAAGTACAGGAGCTTCAACCACTTCTTCACCCGTGAGATCCTTGCAGAAAAGCGCCCCGGCCGCCGCAGCTCGGCTCCCGAAGACCTGATCTCGCCGGCCGACAGCCGCCTGACCGTCTATCCCATCGGGGATGACCTGACCTTCCGCATCAAGTACGGCACCTATTCGGCCGCCTCGCTGGTGGGAGACAAGGCACTGGCCGAGGAATACAAGGGCGGCTGGTGTATGGTTTTCCGCCTGTCGGTCGATGATTTCCACCGCTACTGCTTCTTCGACAGCGGCAGTATGGGTGAGACCCGCCGCATCGAGGGCAAATATTACACCGTCCAGCCCATCGCCCTGCGCAGCCACGATTACTTCAAGGAAAACACCCGCGAAGTGACCGTCCTGCACACCGACAACTTCGGCAAGGCCCTCTGCATCGAGATCGGCGCCACCTTTGTCGGCCGCATCTGCAACCGCAAGGGCATCTCCCGTTTTGAAAGGGGAGAGGAGAAGGGCATGTTTGCGTTCGGCGGCTCGACCGTCGTACTGCTGCTCAAAAAGGACGCCGCGCTGCTCGACAGCGATATTCTTGAAAACTCCGAAAAGGGTGCCGAGACCCGCGTCCGCATCGGCGAGGTCATCGGCCATAAGGCATAGCCAACCCAACACATACAAAAGACGATCACGCAGCCCTGCATGATCGTCTTTTTGGTTAAACTAATCCCGAGGTGATTTTTTGAAAGACCTGTTTCCCAAGCTGACAGCCAAAGAGCTGCTGAAAGATCTGGCCTACGACATCGTGGGCAGCCTGCTGATCGCCATCGGCATCTACAACTTCGCCCTCTATGCCAACCTGCCGCTGGCCGGTATTTCGGGCATCTGCCTGATCCTCTATAAGCTGACCGGCCTGCCCATCGGTCTGGGCACCGTTCTGCTCAATATCCCCATCGCCGCCCTGTGCTATAAGCTGCTGGGGCACCACTTCTTCCTGCGCTCGATCAAGAGCATGCTGATCTCGTCCTTTTTCATCGACGTGGTCGCGCCTCTCTTTCCGGTCTATCAGGGCGACCGCCTGCTGGCCGCCGTCTGCACCGGTGTCATCTCGGCACTGGGCTATGCGCTCATCTATCTGCGCAGCTCCTCCACCGGCGGCTCCGACTTTGTCATCATGTCGGTCAAGGCCTTAAAGCCCCATCTGTCGCTGGGCAACATCACCTTCGCCATCGACGGCGCCATCATTCTGGTCGGCGGCCTGATGTTCAGC
>JAFQKM010000260.1 GCA_017396925.1 Clostridia bacterium | reverse complement strand
TGATCTGCCGGCCGATATGCCGCTGGTCAGCGGCGAGCGCGACCGTCTGCAGCAGGTGGTTATGAACATCGTTTCCAACGCCGTCAAGTATAACCAGCGCGGCGGCCGCGTCGATATTACGGGCGGCAGCGAAGGCGGCACGGTTCGCCTGACCGTGGCCGATACCGGCCTGGGCATCCCCGAAGCCGATCTGCCCCGCATCTTCGAGCGCTTCTATCGTGTCGATAAGGCCCGCTCCCGTGAAAAGGGCGGCACCGGCCTTGGTCTGGCCATTGCCCGGGAGATCATCGAGTTCCATGGCGGCAGCATCGCGGTCGAGAGCCGTGAGGGCCTGGGCACCACCGTGACCATTACCCTGCCTGCACGCGCGGCGGAGGAAGTCCATGCGTGAGAAGCTTAAAAATCTGCTGATCGTTCTGCTGGGCATCCTGATGGTGGTCATGCTGGTCATCAATCTGTCGCTGGGCCTGGAAGAGAGCAATCTGCGAGCCATCGGCCATCGGCTGGGTTTCCGCACCGATCGGGGCAGTACGGCCATTGCGGTCTCCGAGCCGGCTGTTCTGCCGGCCAAGCTGGCCATCCGCGGACCCCAGGGCCTGTATCTGGCCGGCGGCAGCGAGATGGAAGATCTGCTGGGCACCGTCAGCCCCATTCTTTCCGAGGCGCTGGGCTCGGTGGGCAAAATCAGCTCGATCTCCGAAAACGAGTTTTTAAATTATCTGGGCGGTGATCACATCGCCTGTGCCTTTACCTTTCCTGTGCCCTTCTATCTGCTGCAGCACTGGTGGACCGGCGAGACCGGCTTCTCCAGCGATCAGGCAGCTTCCATGCTGGCCGTTGTATCCAAGGAAGAGGCGGTTGCCATTGTCTTCTGCGACGACAGCACCGGCAAGCATTATCTGGCCGAAACGGCCGCCGGCTACGAGCGTTTTGTCGGTCAGTGTCAGGCTGCGCCGGCCGGTAATGCCTTCTATGCCTTCGAGCGGGACGGCTATCATATGCTGGCCGCCCACGAGCCGGTATGGAGCAGCGCCGTCTATTATCCCACCTATGTCGTGGCGGTGCCCGATTTTTCGGCCGAAGGTGCCATTTCCGACCAGCTGCTTTCGGCCTTCGATATCAACCCCTTCCTGGCCGAGGTCTATAAGGAAAGTGATGGCGATATAGTATATATCGAGGGCTATAATGCCCTGCAGTTCTCCAAGGATGGCCGCATCCATTATTCGGTCACCGGCGACGGCGGCATCGATCTGGAGATGGACGGCCTGCTGTCCGACAAGGAGCGCAAGGCCCATGCGGCACGCCGGATCTGCGACATTCTCGAGCAGATCGGTGCGGCAGCCGGCTGCGACGGCGGATTTTCGGTTGCCGGCATTGCCGAACAGCCCGATGGCTGGGTTATTACCTGCGAGCGTTTTCTGGGCGGCGCCTTTGTCACCGAAACCGATGGTTATTCGGCGGTGGTCACCGTCCGCGGCGGACGTATCACCGGCATCCGCATCACCCTGACCACGGCTGCCGAAGAATCCAGCGCAAGGCTTCTGCCCATCCAGCTGGCCACTGCACTGCTGGACGGCAGCAACAACAGCTTCTTTGTCCGCTATGCCGCATCGGACGGAATGTATATCCCCGACCTCTACAGCACAAAGGGAGGTGCGCGCAATGGAATGGAGTAAAGCCAAAAGCCTGCTCATTCTGCTGATGCTGGCTGTGAATATCTATCTGGGCGTGAATATCTATACCCAGCTGCGCGCCGAAGCCGTGCAGGAGGAAGAGATGGTCCGTGACGCCTGCACCATCCTGAAACAGCAGGGGATCACCGTGGCGGAAAAGGTGCCCGAAGCCCTGCCTTTCGGCCTGCAGAGCCATACATGGGTTCGCGACACCGAGGCCGAGCGTCAGGCCGCCCTGCGTCTGCTGGGCGAATGCCATGAAGATCAGCCCGGCGGCGGTATTTATACCTACAACGGTACAGAGGGTGCAATTACCTTCCGCAGCGGCGGCTATGTTGAACTGCTGGAAAATGACGGGGCCGATCTGGACCTCAAGAGACTGCTGCTGCCCCAGGGGGAAGAAAGCCGCCTGACGCTGATGCAGCAGGATGGCGGCTTCGCTCTTTGCTTTGACGGCTATGCCGTTCTGGGCGCCGGCGTCGGCAAGGGAGAAGGGGAGACCTGGAGCGGCACATGGATCTTTGCATCGGCGTCGCAGACGGGGGATGAGAGCCTTTCCCGTGCCCAGCTGATCCTTTCGGCCGGCCGACTGCTGGAAAAGAGCGGCTATACCGAGCTCAAGGGCATCACCTGTGTCTATCTGCTGACCTCGCTGCAGAGCGGCGATATCCGCCTGCTGCCGGCCCTGCTGCTGGATACCGGCAGCGAACAGCTCTGCATGAATGCACTGACCGGCGAGGCAGCCCTTCTGCCGCAGAAATAATTTTTCTTTATCTTTTTATAAAGCTGTGGTATGATAATAGTGTATAAGGCAAAATGCGTCTTTTTGTCTCATACATCTTGCGAAACACCTTGAAACTTACACGGCCTTCCGCATAAGGGTGCGAAGGCGATCATATAGAAGAATGGCGGGATTTTATGTCTAAGAAAATTATGATCCAGGGCGGCAAGCCCCTCAATGGCGAGATCAATATCAGCGGTGCAAAGAATGCGGCCGTTGCCATCATCCCTGCCGCCATCCTCGTCGATGGCGTCTGCCGGCTCGAGAATATCCCCAACATCGTTGACGTTATGGTTCAGCTGGACATCGTCAAGGGCATGGGCGCCGGCGTCCGTTTCCTCGACCCCACCACCGTCGAGATCGATGCCACCCATATCGGCACCGATGATCCCCCGTATGAACTGATGCGCAAGCTGCGCGCTTCCTATTATCTGATGGGCGCTCTGCTCAGCCGATACAACAAGGCCGAGGTCGCCATGCCCGGCGGCTGCAACTTCGGCGGCGTTCGCCCCATCGACCTGCATATCAAAGGCTTCGAGGCGCTGGGCGCCGTCACCTCCATCAAGGAGGGCGGCTTTGTCTGCGTCGAGGCCGAGAACGGCCTGGAAGGCAAGACCATTTTCCTCGATGTCGTTTCGGTCGGTGCAACCATGAACATCATGCTGGCCGCAACACTGGCCAAGGGCACCACAACCATCGAGAATGCGGCCAAGGAGCCCCATATCGTCGACCTGGCCAACTTCCTCAATGCCATGGGCGCCGATATCTGCGGCGCAGGCACCGACGTTATCAAGATCCACGGCGTCGAGAAGCTCCACGGCGGCACCTATTCCATCATCCCCGACCAGATCGAGGCAGGCACCTATATGGCAGCTGTGGCGGCTACCGGCGGCAGCCTGACCCTGACCAATATCATCCCCAAGCATCTCGAGTGCATCAGCACCAAGCTGATCGAGATGGGCGCCGATGTCGAGTACACCGACGATACCGTCCGTGTGACCCGTACCGGTCCTCTGCACAAGTGCAATATCAAGACCCTGCCTTATCCCGGTTTCCCCACCGATATGCAGCCCCAGATGGCCATTCCTCTGTGCCTGGCCGACGGCGCTTCGGTCATCACCGAAGGCGTATGGGACAGCCGTTTCCGCTATGTCGACGAGCTGCGTAAGATGGGCGCCGACGTCCATGTCGACGGTAAGGTCGCCGTCTTCAACGGCGTACCCAAGCTGATGGGTGCCCCCGTCACCGCCTACGACCTCCGCGCAGGCGCCGCCATGATCATTGCCGGTCTGGCTGCCCACGGCGAAACCGTTATTTCGGATACCCGCCACATCGAACGCGGCTACGACGATATCGTCGGCAAGCTGCAGAGCGTCGGTGCGCAGATCGAGTATGTCGAGATGCCCGATGAAGGCGAGCAGGCGTAAAAACCATCTCCAATGAGCTTATTTTGTTCTTTTACCAGTGGGTCAAAGGGCAACAGCGCGATTTACATCAAAGATGATACAAAAATTCTGATCGACGCAGGTACCAACACGAAGTACATTTCCGCTTGTCTTCGTGAGCTGGGCCTGCGTCCCGCTGATTTGACCCATATTGCGATTACCCATGCCCACAGCGATCATGTGGCGGCGCTGCCTGTATTGCTCAAGCATACCGATGCGCAGATCGTCTGCAGCGAGACCACCTGGGATCTTCTACCTGCAAGGAAGGGAGATCCCATTCTTTTTGACCCGGGCGACCGTTTTGCGCTGGGCGATGTGGTTGTCCGCACCGCCGAGACGCCCCACGACTGCCTGGGCAGCAGCTGCTTCAGCTTCGGTGAGGGGCAGGAGAGCCTGGCCTACTGCACCGATATGGGCACCGTGACGGCCGAGATCTTCGAGCTGATGCGCCGCTGCAAGAGCCTGTTTATCGAATCCAACCACGATGTGGACATGCTTAAAACAGGCCCCTATCCCTATCACCTCAAGCAGCGCGTGCTGTCGGCACGCGGCCATCTGTCCAACCGCGACTGTGCCCAGATCGTCGCCCGTCTGGTCCTCGAGGGGACCGAGCGCGTCATGCTGGGGCATCTGAGCGAGGTCAACAATCTGCCCGGTATCGCCCTGCGGGAAAACAGCAACGCCCTGCTGATGTTTGGCCTGCCGCAGGAGACCCTGCTTGGCGCCGCCGGCGCACGGCAGATGCAGAAGCCCATCGAATTGTAGGGGCAGAAACAGGAGGCATTCATGTTATCCATCAAGATCATTACGGTCGGCAAGCTGAAGGAAAAGTTTTATCTGGAGGCCTGCAAGGAATATCTCAAGCGCCTGAAGACCATGGCCAATGTCGAGATCGTCGAGCTGCCCGAAGAGGTCAACCGTCCTGACGGGCTGGAGCGCGAGGCGGTGAAGATCTTCGAGGCTCTGCCCAAGCAGTGCTTCGTCTGCGCCATGTGCATCGAGGGCAAGCTGCTCGACAGCGTGGCCTTTGCCGATAAGTTTACCGAGATCCAGAATCGCGGCTTCTCCAATGTTGCCATTCTTATCGGCTCGAGCAACGGCCTGGCCGACGAGGTCAAAAAACGCGCCGACTTCAAGCTCTCCATGTCGCCCATGACCTTCCCGCATCATCTGGCGAGAGTCATGGTACTGGAGCAGGTATACCGCGCACTGGCGATCAACGCAGGCAGCAAGTACCATAAGTAGAAGCCTTGCTCCAGTACCCGGCGCTTCTGCGCCGCGCCGATTTTTCGGCGTCGATTTCGGAAGGCTTTGCCGCGCGAAATCTATTCAATTGAAAGGGGTCCCCGAAAAAACGAAGTTTTTATGGGGCACAGGAGCAGGTGTATAGAGCACTGGCGATCAACGCAGGCAGCAAATATCATAAGTAGAAGCCTTGCTCCAGTACCCGGCGCTTCTGCGCCGCGCCGTGGGCATCCGTCCCATCCTGCTTTGCCGTACAGGGGAGGCGCCCGAGGAGGACGGTCTGACCGTTGTCCGCAGCCTGCAGGATGCACTGGAACTTCTGAAATAGCAAAAAATAAGCCCTCCGGATATCGCTCCGGAGGGCTTTTCGTATGGCTTAGAAGAAGAGGGTCATCAGGGGAATGGTGATCATCGAAAGCAGGGTCGATACAAAGACCACCTGAGAAGCAAAGGCATAGTTCTGCCCGTACTTGGCCGCCAGAACGGCGGTGAGGGAAGCCGCAGGCATACCGGAGAGCAGGGTGCAGACGCCGCCGACCAGAGGATGGACGCCCAGCAGACGCATGGCTGCCAGCACAACGGCCGGGATGGCGATCAGACGGATGAAGCTGTAGTAGCCCAGCAGGCCCCATTCGATATGGCCCAGATCGATGTCGGCCAGAATGGCGCCGATGACCATCATCGAGACCGCTGTGGTGCAGCCACCCACCGAATTGAGGGTGCGCACCAGGAAATTGGGCAGCTCGAAGGGCAGGAACATGATGCCGAAGCCCACAAAGACGGCGACAACACAGGGGTGGGTCAGCAGGTTTTTGACGACCGATTTGCTGTCGGTCTTGGTATAGAGGCTCAGGCCGGCCGACCACAGGAAGATGCGGACGGGGATCATGGCGATGGAGGCATACAGCAGGCCCTCGTTGCCAAAGACACCCTGGGTGATGGGGTTGCCCAGAAAACCGGCATTGGAGGTGATGGTGCCGTGGCGCAGGACCATCTGACGGTCTTCGGGTACTTTGGTATAAGCCACACGGCTGAGCAGCCAGGTGAAGGTCTGTACGCCCATGTAGGCCAGAAAGACCAGACCGGCCGACTGCAGCAGCTTGTCGGTCACTTCAATGTCGAAGGACATGGCGATGTTGCAGGGCAGGATGATGTTGATCAGCAGGTCGGACAGAACGCCGCGGGTTTTATTGTCGATCATCCCCTTTTTGCGGCAGAAGAAGCCGATCAGCATGATGGCAAAGAGGGAAAGCTGCATATGCAGCATGGTCTGGAAGGTAGACATAGGATACGCCTCCGTATATTTTTATCAGCCTCAGTATACCATAAAGTGCGGACAAAGAAAATGCCCTCCGGAGTTTTCCGGAGGGCATTTATAATGCAAAAAGCAGATTTTATGCCTCGAGGACCTTGGCAATCTCGGCCAGCTTTTCGATGATGTTGATCTGCTGGGGGCACTGTGCCTCGCACTGGCCGCAGCGATAGCAAGCAGAAGCACGGCCGCGCTCCTTGATGGCATTCTCGTAAGCGTTCTTGGCGCCCTGCAGGTTGCCATAGACCAGGTAGTTGTTGTAAGCCTTGAAGATGGCGGGGATGTTGATCTGCATGGGGCAGCCGGCAACGCAGTATTCACAGGCTGTGCAGGGGATGGTGGGGATGGAGTTGAGGATCTCGACGACCTTTGCGACAACGGCGTTCTCTTCCTCGTTCAGGGGCTGGAAGTCCTTCATGTAGGAAACGTTGTCTTCCATCTGCTCCATGTTGGACATACCGGACAGAACGGTGATCAGGCCTTCGCGGGAAGCGGCGAAGCGGACAGCCCAGGATGCGATGGAGGCATCGGGGTTGGCCTTCTTGAAGGTCTCCTGAACTTCGGGGGTCATGGTGACCAGATTGCCGCCCTTAACGGGCTCCATGATAACAACGGGCTTGCCGTGCTTCATGCAGACTTCGTGGCACAGACGGGACTGGACGCCGTCGTTGTCCCAGTCGGCATAGTTGATCTGCAGCTGGACAAACTCCATCTCGGGGTGCTTGGTCAGGATCTCGTCGAGGACTTCAGCCTTGTCGTGGAAGGAGAAGCCGACGTGCTTGGCCAGGCCGCGCTCCTTCAGCTGGACCATGAAGCTCCAGGCGTCGAACTTGTCGCAGATCTCCAGCTTGTTCTTGTTCAGGGCGTGCAGCAGGTAGAAGTCGAAGTAGCCGGCGCCAGTGCGCTCCAGAGAGGTCTGGACAAAGGCTTCCATGTCTTCTTCCTTCTCGATGTTGATAACGGGCAGCTTGTCGGCCAGCTGGAAGCTTTCGCGGGGATAACGATCGACAATGGCTTCCTTTGCAGCCAGCTCGGAAGCGCCGCCGCCGTAGACATAGGCGGTATCGCAGTATGTAAAGCCGTTGGCAAAGAAGTGGTCGGCCATCTTCTTGACCTGCTCGACATCAATAACGCCGTCCTTCTGGGGCAGACGCATCAGGCCGAAGCCCAGCTTGGGGATCTGGCATCCGATATACTCTTTCATGTGTGTATCCTCCTGTATGTAATTTAAAATAGGATCTCTCTTTTATTTTTCTTCTTCTTTGATCAGGCAGGTGATGGTCTTGCCCTCGATATGGTAGAGGGAAAAGTCACCTTCCATGTTTTCCTGCATGATCTGCAGGCTTTCTTCATAGCCTTCGACAGGGATCCTGACCGAAATGCCGCAGCTGGCGTTGATCTCGCGCAGGACGGGCATGATGACAGCCTGCATGGTGCCCTTGAGCAGCTTCTGGGCGGCAATGGCGCCATGGGTCGATTCGAAGGTGTACAGGTAATAATTTTCCATGATGGGATATCCTCTGTAAATCTTTGTAGGGATAATGCATAAAAGTACTTATATATTATAACGCAAAGGTATGCACATTGTCAAATGAAACAGCGGCCTTTGACTTTAGGGCCGGGCAGCGGTATACTGTAGGGGTAGTGATTATAAAAAGAGAGGAATATCCATTATGAACATTGACCTGCTGAAGATGCTTTACGTCTTCATTCCGTGCATCGGCGGCGGCCTCGTGCAGGGCACCACAGGATTCGGAAGCGGCATCTTTGTCATGCTCTTCTTCCCCCTGTTTCTGCCCCTGCTCAAATCCAGCGCCCTGTCGTCCCTCATCAGCCTTTGCCCCTGTATCA
>JAFQKM010000259.1 GCA_017396925.1 Clostridia bacterium | reverse complement strand
ACCTCGCCATGGGCGTCCTGCAGGGTGACCGCCTTGGGGGTGCCGCGGTAGACCGGCGACATATGGATGCCGCTGCGGTCCATCAGGCGGCCGCCGAAGGCAATGCGCTCGGGCGAATCGTGGTTGCCGCTGATGACAAAGACCTGCAGGCCCAGCCCGGCCAGACGGCAGAGGAAATCGTCGAAGACCTGTACGGCTTCGGCCGAAGGGACGCTTTTGTCGTAGACGTCGCCGGCGATCAAGACGGCGTCGGGGCACTCGTCTTCGATATGCCGCGCGATCTGATCGAGAATATAGATCTGATCCTCCAGCAGGGAAAACTCGTTGAGGCGTTTTCCGATGTGCAGGTCAGACAGATGGATCAATTTCATAAAACAGCTCCTGTTCCGAGAGGCTTTTCCCCTATTATAGCGCCATTGCCCGTTCTCCGTCAAACGTCAGCGCCGGACAGAAAAAGAGATCCGCCCCGAAGGACAGACCTCTTCTTTCTATCAGGCGGTATATTCACCGTTGTAGCTGACCAGTACGGCGCTGGTGACGCCTTCCATGGCTGCAAGAGTATTGATGAAGCCGGTATCTTCCCCCTCCAGACGGACCTCCAGCTCCAGCTCGACCTCGCCGGCGCGGACCGTCTTGCTCTTGACCATCGAGCGTTTGCAGCAGGTTTCCAGCAGGGCGCAGGCCCGGTTTTCGCTCCCCTCGCCATCACAGCGCAGAACGACGATATAGGGATGCAGCCGGCTTCTGCGGCCCGCAAAGGCCAGCAGCATCACGCCGATGACCGCACTGCCCAGCATGGCCAGCGGGATCATCCCGGCAGCCAGCACAATACCGGCGCCGATGGCCCAGAAAAGAAAGGCGATGTCGAGGGGCTCTTTGACGGCCGTACGGAAACGGACGATCGACAGGGCGCCGACCATGCCAAGGGAAAGCACGACATTGCTGGTGACCGCCAGAATGACCAATGTAGTGATCATGGTCATGGCCACCAGTGTGACGCAGAAGCTGGCCGAATACATGACCCCGGCATAGGTCTTTTTATAAATAAAGGAAATAAAGAGGCCCAGGCCAAAGGCCAGCACCAGGGCGATGGCCATATCCGCCAGATCGACGGCGGTGACCTTTTCCAAAAAGCCCGATTTGAAAATATCGCTGAAACTCATATTGAATGCTCCTTGTTCTTTTTTGTTCGGTCTATCCGTAAATGCGGCAGGCCGCGTATTTGGAATAGGCGCCCGTACGGCGTGCCGGCAGCTGGATCAGGTCGCGGACAATGTCGGGAAGATAGGCGTCCCACTTGACTTCCAGAATGATCAGCCCCACGCCAACCGGTACCGTGACACAGGTGGGATCGAGAAAATCGGTATGCCGCAGGCCGGTGCGGATGTCGTAATCCAGCGTCACGCGGACATTGCCCGGGCCATAGATAAAGGGCTCGCGGGTATAGTCGACGATGGTGCGTGGCCGCAGCCCCTGCGTCTGCATACGGCAGCCCAGCTCCTGCACCGTCGGCCGCGCATCGGATGTCATCCAATCGATCTCGCCACGTACAATGGATGCCCCTTCCGCTGCGGTCAGCGGTGCGCTCAGCTTGCATCCCATGCCGCCCTGCTTGATCTTCTTTTCCAGACGCAGGCGGCTGGTATCGCCGTCGTAATACCGGATGCGGAACTTTTCACGCCGGCTGATGCCGCTCTGTTTTTCCCGAAGGGCCGTATCCAGCAGATCGTCGAAATAGAGGCTGCGGATGTGGTATTTCCCCTCCTTTGCGTGGGGATCGGGCTGCAATACCGCACCCAGCCGCATCCGCAGCGCCAAAAGATCGGCATAGTCGATCTCGTGTTTCAGTTCATGTCGAAGTTTCATAATGTTCCTCCCTTCTGTCGGTATTTTCGAATGCACCGACAGCATACCCCTTTCCACTGAACATCTGCTGAAAAAACGCGGCTGTTTTTTGAAAAAACTGTAAATCTTCCGTGTACAAAAAGAAAAACCCCGGAACCATTACAGTTCCGGGGAAGGAATGCATCTTCACTTATCGTTTGGTCTGCAGCTGCCAGCCCTCGACGTCGCGCTGTTCATAGACCTCTTCGCCGGCCGAAACAACGCTGCCGTCGGCTCTGAGGCCGACAATATGGCGGTCGCCCACCGCGATGGCGATGATATCGGTCCAGCCCTCGACGTCGCACTGACCGTCTTCATTGAGTCCGCAGGCCACAACCGTGCCGTCCCTGCGCAGACCGGCGGTATTGTATTCACCGGCGGCGACAGCAATGATGTCCTGCCAGTCCTGCACATCGCAGACATGATTCTTTCGGCTGCCTGCCGCCACAACCGTACCGTCTGCCCGCAGGCCGACCGTATGATACAGGCCGGCCGCTGCCGCTGTAACGCCGCTCCAATTCTGTACATTGCACTGGCCCTCGCCGTTGTAGCCGATGGCCGCAGCCGAGCCGTCGGCCCGGATGCCGATGGTGTGGAACTTGCCGGCGCAGATCGCTGTGATGTCGCGCCAATCCTGCACATTGCACTGGTCGTCGCCGTTCTGGCCGGCCGCCAGAACAACGCCATCCTTGCGCAGGCCGATGGTATGATGGTCGCCTGCCGCAATGGCAACGATATCGGTCCAGTCCTCTGTGCGGCACTGTCCGTCGGCATTGAGGCCGCAGGCCACGACCGTGCCGTCATCCCGCAGGCCGACCGTATGGGTATAGCCGGCGGCAATGGCCGAAATGTTGTACCAGTCTTCCACATCATTTTCGCCGAAAATATTCAGGCCGGTGGCCAGCACGGTGCCGTCCGACTGCAGGCCGACCGTGTGCATACGGCCTGCCGAAAGGAAGCCCCAATGGGGATCCTGCATCTGTGCCATCTGTGCGCCGGCGGCCTCAGGCGCCGCCTTTACCTCGGCAGCGGCCCCGAGCTTGGCCCGAATCCATGCCATACTGTATTCCATACCGCACTGGGTACATTCAAAAACGCCGCCGGGCTGACCCATCAGCTTGCCGCCGCAAATCTCGCATATCAAAGCTGCCATTTTGATTCTCCTTATGTCATCGGTAATTCTGTTCTTTATTGTAGTATAAACCTGGGTTTTTCGCAACCCGACAAAAAAGGCTGCCTTCACCCGAAAGCAGCCTTTTACCTTTTATTTATTTCATCTTATTCGGCAGACTTGTCGTCGGTCTGCTGCAGGAACTTCTGATATTCGCCCGGCGCCTTGAACTGTGCCCAGGTCATGCCAAACTCCTTTACCAGCTCCAACTTTGCCGCGCGCAGTTCCTCGGCGGTATAGGTTACAAGTTCGTCAAACTTTTCATTGACAGCCATGGTGGTTTTCTCCTTCGCTTGCCTGTAGATCAGGTTTTTTACCGGCATCCCGGTTCATCTTTATTATACTGCCGCGCCATCCGGTTTGCAAGTCCCCTTCGGCCGGCGCGACGTCTGAAGGCCGCCGATCCTGCACATACCAAAAATCCCCCCACCGCTTCTGTGTTACTTTGTCGTGCCACAAAGTAACCAAAAGGCACAGGTGCTTTGCCCCTTGATCCCCCAGCCGGACGGATCCGGTAGGTCCAACGTCCGGCTCCGATCCGCGCGGCTATAATCACAGGCCCTTTATCGTCTCAAAAGACGTATATGCCCATATATTTTTTCGCCTGCACAGCTGGACGGATCCGTAGGTCCATGTCCAGCCCGATGAGCTGTCCGTAACCTTTTCCTCTCGTCGCAGGAAATGCTGCAACCAATATAAAAAGAAACCCCGAAGCCATAATAGCTTCGGGGTTTTGAAGATAAAATAATTATCTCTTGGAGTTTTTGCATTGGTGTTTTATAGTGTTTTATATCGTTGATAACGCTCATATCGTGGGATATTGTGGGTGCGTAATCGCATATCGTTTGATATTTTGGGTGCTGGCTCATAAGATGTTGCACCAAATTAGCACCAAACTCACACCACAATTTCAGTATGTACGGCTTCCAATCTGTTCGACAAATTAAAATTT
>JAFQKM010000258.1 GCA_017396925.1 Clostridia bacterium | reverse complement strand
TGCAATGGCCGCAGGCTCGTCGCCAAAGGGCTCGAGGGTCAGTGTGGGCATTTCCATATCCATCATGTTCTTTTCATCCATTGTCGGTTACCTCCATTGGTCGTATTCGAATCACAATCCGTTTTCTTCGCCGTGCAGGGTGAGGGTAATGCCGCCCTCTTCATCGGCTGTTGCTTCCTGCATATCCAGCAGCCCGCCGGTCAGACCTTCGCGGGCCAGCATGTTTTCCATAACGGTGATATCGGTCGAGATATCCAGCGCATCCCGCTCGTACATCAGATCAAGCTGCTTGCGCAGCGCCAGGTCGAGCTGACCCAGGTTTTCCTCGATGCGGTCCATCGAGCCGGCGATATTTTCGCCTTCGCCGCCCTGCAGCTCCAGCTTACGGTAATAGTCGGCCAGCTTGATCAGGGTGGGCAGGTAATAGCTCATCAGCTTGCGCACCATAGGCGCCTTCTTGGGGTCGTCCTGAATGGCCGCGAGGATCTTTTCCACCGTGCCGTCGATCGACAGCAGGCTCGACTGTACATTTGCCGCCTTGATGCCTGTGCGGATGCCGGCCAGCCGGGCAAGATAGGCTTTGCCTTCCTTCACGGCGCTGTCGGCCAGCATATCGCCGGTGACCACAGGCTCTTCCTTAATCTCGATGACTTCGGGAGGCAGGAGCTTCGATGCTGCCTCCCAGCCGAGGCAGGCACAGCCCAGCATCAGCAGATAATCGGAGATCCTGTAGAGGGGAAAGAGCAGGGCCCACAGGAGGCAGATGCCGCCTGCAATATAATAACACCAGGGCGAGGCCAGCTTTTTCACCTTGGGTGCCGGCTGCTGCCCATCCTTTGTTTGATTGTTCATTTTGATGCCGCCTTTCGGGTTTTTATTCAAAATACAAGTATATTTCCACAAATAACATTCTATTATTTTTGGCAGGCGATGTCAAGAAAACAGGTTGTTCCCCCCCTTTATTTGTGCTATCATCAAAACAGACAAAGATAATAATATTATTGGAGGTATGATTTATGGTACATAAGAGCAACGACCGCGAGCATCTGGTTCGCGAAGGCCTGCGCGGCGGCAAGGGCATCATCGAGACCGACGTCATGTATAAGGCAGAAGAGATGATGGGCAAGGCCACCCTCTTCAACCGTATGGTCATCAAGCCCGGCTCGAGCATCGGCCCCCACCATCATGTTCAGGATGCCGAGATCTATTATGTCCTCGAAGGCGAAGTTGTTGTCAGCGACAACGGCACCGAAGTTGTTATGACCGCAGGCGACGCCATGTTCACCGGCGGCGGCGAGCTGCATATGGTCGAGAACCGCAGCGACAAAGACGCACGCATGCTGGCCATCGTCATCGCGTAGAAGCTGTCAGGGAAACGCTTCGCTGGTTTCCCTTCGACATCATAGCTCCGGCCTGCGGGCCGGTTTCGCGGCATCTTTGCGAAGATGCCGCGGGCTATGGTGTTTTTGCCCGGCACATGTCCGTGCAAAAACCATCATTAAAAACACCCCCGCTTTTGCGGATGTAAAAGGAGAGTTCTATTATGGATTATCAGGTAAATCCCAAGGTACAGGCCCTGTTTGATCAGGTTCTGGGTCTGGAAGAAGTTAAGAAGGCCATGGATTTCATCGAGGCCGACGCCGAGCAGTCGATCGAAGATCAGATCGCGCTGACCCTCATCGAGGCCCCCACCTTCCATGAAGCCGAGCGTGCACAGGCTTATGCCGAGTATCTGGGCAAGCTGGGTCTGGAAGATGCCCATGTCGACGAGTTCGGCAATGCTGTTGCCCTGTGGAAGGGTGCCGGCACAGGCCCCAAGATCCTCGTCGAAGCCCATCTGGACACCGTATTCCCCAAGGGCAGCGTTAAGGAAGTCCGCCGCGAAAACGGCATCCTGTATGCGCCCGGCATCGTTGACGACACCCGAGGCCTGGCCGTTCTGCTGTCGGCCCTCCGCGGCCTGAAGGCTTCCGGCCTGCAGACCAAGGGCGACATCGTCTTTGTCGGCACATCCCGCGAAGAGGGCATGGGCTCGCTGGGCGGCATGAAGGATTTCCTCGACCACAACCCCGATATCGAAGGCTCGATCAGCGTCGACGGCGCATGGACCGAGAGCATCACATTTGAAGCCACCGGCTTCAAGACCTACGAGGTCAACTTCTACGGCATCGGCGGCCACGCCTACGGCGCATTCGGTCTGATGGCCAACCCCCTGCACGCCGCAGCCCGTGCCGTTGCCAAGATCGCCGACTTCCAGGTTGCCGAAGAGCCCAAGACCACCTTCTGCGTTTCCAACTTCCATGCAGGCAACGATGCAGGCGTACACGCCATCGTTCCCAAGGCCACCATCAAGTTCAACTTCCGCTCCAACTCGGCCGAGCTGCTGGAAGAGCTGGATCAGCGCATCTTCAAGGCCATTCAGGAAGCCTGCGACGAAGAGACCGCACGTTGGGGCAAGGATACCATCACATGGGATCATGTCCAGTACTGCGACGTTCCCGCCGGCACACAGGACATCCACGCACCCATGGTCGAGGCCACATATCTGGCAGCCAAGCACTTGAGCCCCGATCCCGAGAAGGTCCACTTCAACAAGGGCGGCTGCGTCAACGGCAATATGGCAGTATCCCGCGGCCTGCCCTGCGTCACCATCGGCGGCGGCCTGGTCGATACCAAGTGCCACAACCTCGAGGAATACTATCCCATCGAGAACAGCCATCTGTGCCCCCAGGAAGTCATGCTGCTCCTGCTCATGGCTGCCGGCATCGAAGGCAAGACCGAATCGGTCCTCAAGTAAAATATTCTCCACAGCCTGTGGACAGAAAAAGCCCGTCTGCGTTTATGCAGACGGGCTTTTGATTTTTACCTAATTTCTGCTCCAGAGGAGGACTTCCTCTCAAAAAATCTGAAAAATAAAAAATCCGCCCCATCGGATGTTTCCGATGGGGCGGCGATATGGTTTGCAGATCAAACGAGGACCTTGGAGAGGAAGTCCTGCAGACGGGGATTCTCGGGCTTTTCAAAGAAGGTCTTGGGATCGGTATCCACCAGGATCCTGCCTGCGTCCATGAAGATGACGCGGGTACCGACCTCGCGGGCAAAGCCCATCTCGTGGGTGACAACGACCATGGTCATGCCGTGCTTGGCCAGGTCGCGCATGACTTCAAGAACCTCGCCGACCATTTCGGGGTCAAGAGCCGAGGTGGGCTCGTCAAACAGCATGACCTCCGGCTGCATGCAGAGGGCGCGGGCAATGGCAATGCGCTGCTTCTGGCCGCCCGACAGCTGCGAGGGATAGTCGTGGGCGCGATCGGCCAGACCGACGATCCCCAGCAGACGCATGGCGCGCTCTTCGGCGCTCTTCTGATCCTCACCCTTGACCTTGATGGGGGCCAGCGTCAGATTTTCCAGAATGGTCTTGTGGGGGAAGAGATTGAAGTGCTGGAATACCATGCCCATCTTCTGACGATGCACATTGATGTCCACCGATTTGTCGGCAATATCAACACCTTCAAAGATGACCTTGCCCGAGGTGGGGACCTCCAGCAGGTTAAGGGTACGCAGCATGGTCGACTTGCCCGAGCCGGAGGGGCCGACAATGACGACGACCTCGCCCTTCTGGATCTCCAGCGAGCAGTGGTCGAGGGCAACGGTCATATTGCCGTCTTCAAAACGCTTGTATACATCTTCAACAACGATGAGCTTGTTATTTGTCTCCACGGCGCATTCTCCTTTCGAGTGCTTCTACCGCCTTGC
>JAFQKM010000257.1 GCA_017396925.1 Clostridia bacterium | reverse complement strand
CGGTTCGGTCATTTATCAGAAGTACACCAAGGAAGAGAAGAAATATCTCTGCTATAAGCCGGGCTGCGGCTATGAAGAGCTGATGCCCGAGCGCAAGACCCGCAAAAAGGCCGATCCTGTCGAAGGCGGCGAAGAGGCACCCAAGAAGACCACCCGTGGCCGCAAGAAGGCAGAAGCTGTGGAAGCCATTGCCGAAGAGGCCATCAAGAAGACGACCCGCGGCCGCAAAAAGGCCGAGACTACTGAGGCCGCAGCCGAAGAGGCGCCCAAGAAGACCACCCGCGGCCGCAAGAAGGCCGAGACCGCCGAGGCCGCTGCAGCCGAAGAGGCGCCCAAGAAGACCACTCGCGGCCGCAAGAAGGCCGAGACTACTGAGGCCGCAGCCGAAGAGGCGCCCAAGAAGACCACCCGCGGCCGCAAGAAGGCCGAGACCGCCGAGGCTGCTGCAGCCGAGGAAACACCCAAGAAGACTACACGCGGAAGGAAGAAAAAGACCGATGAAGCCGACAGTTAAGATCATTGGCGCCGGCCTGGCCGGCAGTGAAGCTGCATGGCAGCTGGCCATTCGCGGCATTCAGGTCGAGCTTTACGAGATGAAGCCCCTGGAGATGTCGCCTGCCCATCACAAGCCTTATTTTGCCGAGCTGGTCTGTTCCAACTCCCTGCGCGGTGCCGCATTGGTCAACGGCCCCGGCCTGCTTAAGGAAGAGATGCGCCGCTGCGGTTCGCTGATCATGGAGAGCGCCATTGCCAATCAGACCCCTGCCGGCGGTGCCATGGCCGTCGACCGTGATAAGTTCTCGGAATATATCACCGAAAAAATCAAGAGCCACCCCAACCTCACCGTGATCGAAGGCCGTGTGGATGCCATTCCCGAAGGCAATGTCATTGTTGCCAGCGGCCCGCTGACCGACGGCGCGCTGTTCGAATCGATCGGCGAGCTGTGGGGCGGCGATATGACCCTGCATTTCTACGATGCGGCGGCCCCCATCGTCAGCTTTTCGTCCATCGATATGGACAAGGCCTTCTATGCCTCGCGCTATGACAAGGGCGACGCCGACTATATCAACTGCCCCATGGACAAGGAACTCTATCAGGCCTTTGTACAGGAGCTGAAGACCGCCGAAGAAGCACCCGTCAAGGGTTTTGAAGATAAGGCTGTCTTTGAGGGCTGTATGCCCGTCGAAGTCATGGCCAGAAGGGGAGAGGATACCCTGCGTTTCGGCCCCATGAAGCCCCGCGGCATCACCGATCCCAAGACCGGCGAAGAGCCTTATGCCGTTGTGCAGCTCCGCGCCGACAACAAGGAAGCCACCATGTATAATATCGTCGGCTTCCAGACCCACCTGAAGTTCCCCGAGCAGAAGCGCGTATTTTCCATGATCCCCGGCCTCGAGCATGCCGAGTTCCTGCGTTACGGCGTCATGCACCGCAACAGCTTTATCTCGTCGCCCGGCCGTCTGGATAAGTTCTACCGCGTCATCGGCAAGGAGCACATCATGTTTGCCGGCCAGATCACCGGCGTTGAAGGCTATGTCGAGTCGACGGCTTCGGGCCTGTGCTGCGGCATCAATATGGCCAGAATGCTGCTGGGCAAGGAACCCATCTTCTTCCCCACAAAGACGGCACTGGGCGCATTGGCCCAGCACATCAGCGGCTATGTGGGCAAGAACTTCCAGCCGATGAACATCAACTTCGGCCTGATCGATTCCCTCGACGAGCGTGTCAAGGGCAAGCAGGCCAAATATATGAAGGTCGCCGAGCGTGCACTGGAAACCCTCGACGGTCTGATCCCGAGCGTAATGGAGGATGTCAGATGAAAATTGTCATCGATGTAATGGGCAGCGACAAGGGCAGTGATGCGCTGGTCACCGGTGCTGTCCGTGCTTTAAACGAGTTCAGCGACCTGGAGGTCGTGCTGGTCGGCGACGGCGGCGAGATCGAGGGCATTCTGGCCCGCGAGAATGCCAAGGGCAACAGCCGCATCCGTGTCGTTCACACCACCGAAGTTATCGATATGCACGAAAGCCCCACCCTGGCTTTCCGCCGCAAGAAGGATTCGTCCATGTCGGTCATGCTTGATCTGCTGCAGAAGGGCGAGGGCGATGCAGGCCTTTCGGCCGGTTCCACCGGTGCCGTACTGGCCGGTTCGACCTTTGTTCTCAAGCGCATCAAGGGCATCCGCCGTCCTGCGCTGGCGCCCTGCCTGCCCACCAAGTCGGGCTATTCGCTGCTTATCGATTGCGGCGCCAATGTCGTCTGCAATCCCGAGGATATGGTCCAGTTCGGCTTTATGGGCTCCTGCTATATGCGTAAGCTGATGGGCATCGAGAATCCCCGCGTCGGCCTGATCAACAACGGCGCCGAAGACACAAAGGGTACCCCCATGCACGTCGAGGCTTATCAGATGCTGCAGCAGGCCCATGAACAGGGCCTGATCAATTTCGTCGGCAACATCGAAGGCCGCGACATCGCGCTGGGCGGCGCCGACGTCCTGGTTACCGACGGCTTTACCGGCAATGTCGTTCTCAAGACCTACGAGGGTCTGGGCCTCTATCTGGTCAGCATCCTCAAGGGTATGTTCTATAAGAGCATCTTTACCAAGATCGCCGCCCTGCTGGTCAAGAGCGGCCTCGACAATCTCAAGAAGACCATGGACTATAAGAAGGTCGGCGGCGCACCCCTGCTGGGCATTGCCAAGCCGGTCATCAAGGCCCACGGCTCCAGCGATCCCGAAGCCACCGTCAGCGCCATCCGTCAGGCATATAAGTATGTCAATTCGGGTATCCTTGAAGAGATCACCGAGAAGGCCCCCATTCTGGCCGCCTTCAAGAGTGAGAAAAAAGAGGATAAAGAAGCTTAAAAAAATCAAAGACTTCTGTTTACATCCAGGAAAAGCTTTGCTATAATCCAAATCGTGGGAAGGTGCAGAAATGCCCGATTCCCGGCTGGAAAGGTTATTTTTATCGCAACGGAGGAATATATCATGGTATTTGAAAAGCTGAGCGGCCTGATCGCCGAGCATTTTGGCGTCGACGCCGACAAGATCAGCATGGACACACACTTCATCGATGATCTGAATGCCGACTCGATCGACGTTGTCGATCTGATGCTGGAAGTCGAGTCCCTCTTCAACCTGGACGAGATCAACGAAGACGATCTGCAGAACGTTCGCACAGTTGGCGACGTTGTCGGTCTGATCTCCGACCGCATCTAAACAGGCGAACAATACGGAATGTACATCGGGGTCGGCTGTCCGGCCCCGATTTTTCTAAAACTTTAAAATCCCATTGAAAGGAGAGAAACCACCACAATGACAGAAGAAATCAAAGGCCATCACTTCAAAAACCCCGCGCTGCTGGCCAACGCTCTGTGCCACAGCTCCTATGCCAACGAGCACCGTGCACACCATGTCAAGAGCAACGAGCGTCTGGAATATCTGGGCGATGCCGTTCTGGGCATGATCTCGGCCGAGTATATTTTCAATACCTATACCGAACTGCCCGAAGGCGAAATGACCAAGCTGCGCGCCTCCATCGTCTGCGAACAGTCGCTGTTTGAGTTTGCGCAGGAGATCGGTCTGGGGCAGTATCTGCTGCTGGGTAAGGGCGAGATAAATGGCGGAGGAAACAAGCGGCCCTCGGTATTGTCCGACGCGGTCGAAGCTGTTTTGGCGGCCATTTACCTTGACGGCGGCATTGAAGCGGCCAAGGACTTCATTCTGGAGTTCATCATCTGCAAGGCCGATATGATCGCCAAGGGCCACAAGCTGATCGACTATAAGACCAGCCTGCAGGAGATCGTCCAGAAGAACCATCAGGAGACCCTTTCCTACCATCTCAAGGCGGAAAGCGGCCCCGATCACAACAAGACCTTTGTGATCGAAGTGCATATCAATTCCAATCCCATTGCCGTCGGCGAGGGCCGCAGCAAAAAGCTGGCCGAGCAGGCTGCCGCCAAGGCTGCCCTCGAGCTGATGGGTCAGCTGTAAGAAATGAAGCGGTCGATCCTGCCCATCTTCATTCCCCATCTGGGCTGCCCCTGGAGCTGCATTTTCTGCGACCAGAAGCAGATCGCCGCACCCCATGTGCCGACGCCCGATGAAGTGGCAAAGATCGTCGAAGATGGGCTGCGGTATGCAAAGCATCCCCAGATCTCATTTTACGGCGGCAGCTTTACGGCCATTCCGAGAGCCGCGATGATCAGCTATCTTGAAGCGGCGGCGCCCTATATCCGCAGCGGCGCCTGCCACAGCATCCGCCTGTCGACCCGTCCCGACGCCATCGATGACGAGGTGCTGGGGATCCTGAAGGCTTACGGCGTACAGACCATCGAGCTGGGCGCCCAGTCGATGCGGGATGCCGTGCTGCAGAAGGCCGGCAGGGGACATCTTGCCGAAGATACCGTCCGCGCGTCAGGGCTGATTCGCAGCCATGGCTTCGAGCTGATCCTGCAGATGATGGTCGGCCTGCCGGGCAGCAGCCGGGAAGACGAGATGGCCGCCGCCCACGCCCTCTGTGGGCTGCAGCCCGATGGCGTAAGGATCTATCCAACCTGTGTGCTGGAGCATACGCCCCTGTGTGACCTCTACAGAAGGGGAGACTATATTCCTCTGACCGTCGATCAGGCCGTGGAGATCTGCTGTGACTTAAGTGAAATCTTCGATCGGGCCGGCATTCCCATCATCCGCATGGGGCTGAATCCCACCGAAGACCTCTCGAACGGGGCCGTAGCCGCAGGGCCTTACCAT
>JAFQKM010000256.1 GCA_017396925.1 Clostridia bacterium | reverse complement strand
GTTTACATACGGGTGGGTTTACGGGAATGCTTAAAAGCGTGGGGGAAAGTTTTGGATAAAAGGGAAGGGGCCATCGGCCCCTTCCCAAAATAGGTTTGTGTCGGTTTTACTTGGCCTCAGGCAGGCAGACGTAACGATAGTCGTGCTTGGCTGTGCCGTTCCACTTAACACCGGTCAGGCCGGTCTTGATGCCGATATTGACGTAGGATGTGGCAACGGGAACGATGGGAACACGCTCGTTGAGGTATTCTTCGATCTCATTGTACATCTGCTCGCGCTTGGCGGGATCCTGCTCGACCAGAGCCGCGTCGATCATGGCATTGTATTCGGCATCCTTCATGTTTGCACGGTTGGAGCCGTTCTTCTTCAGAACGCCGCCGTCATCGTAGGAGCCGTACTGGTTGCGCAGTGTAAAGTCGGTGCCCAGATTATCGGTGAACTGATAGAGGCAGAGGTCATAGTCGAGGGCCGCGTCATTGAGGATACCCTTCAGAGCAGCTGTCTCCAGCTTGATCAGCTCGAGGCCGATGCCGATCTCAGCCAGGTCAGACTGCAGGACCAGAGCCATATTTTCCTTGGCTGTGCCGTTGTAGATCAGGCGGAAGTTGAGTTCGCCGGGCTTGTAGCCGGACTGTGCCAGCTCGTCGGCAGCCTTTGTCAGGTCATACTCGTAAACATCCAGATCATCGTTCCAGCCGAACTGGCCGCGGTTGATCCAGTGGTCATGTACGAAGCCTTCACCATTGTAGCCGACTTCGATCATCGATTCCTTATCGGAAGCGTAAGCAATGGCCTTGCGGACGTGGACGTTGTCGAGGCCGGGCTGCTCGTTGTTGATGGCCAGATACAGCATGACGTAGTTGGGGACCTTGACCAGCTCAAGGGCTTCGTCTTCTTCGATGTAGCCCAGGTCGGTGTTCAGGGGGTCGACACAGACGTCGATCTCACCGGTCTGCAGGGAGATCAGGCGGGAAGCCTCTTCCTTGATCAGACGGAAGATGACGCGCTTTGTGGGTGCCTTTTCACCGTGGAAGTCGTCGTAGCGGATGAAGGAGATCTGGTCGCCGGGTGTCCATTCTTCAACGGCGAAGCGGCCGGTGCCGATCTGATAGCCGAACTCGTCAGAAGTGGTCAGCTTTTCAGACAGGATCGACATGGACTGGTGGGCCAGCAGCATCAGGAAGTCCTGAGAGGGCTTGGAGATGGTAACGGCAACGTGTGTATCGTCGATGACTTCGATGCCGGTAACCAGCTCGACCTTTGTCTTTGTGAAGGAAGACTCGGTGGCGCGCTCGTAGGTGTACTTAACGTCGTTGGCGGTGCAGGGGGTGCCGTCGGTAAAGGTTACGCCTTCGGGGATCTCAAATGTGAAGGTGCAGCCGTCGGGCGATGTTTCCCACGATGTGGCCAGACCGGGGATGACCTCATTGGTCTCGGGGTCAACTTCGACCAGTGTTTCATGGGTCAGTGTGAAAGCCATCATGTTGGCGTCGGTGTTGGAGCCCTGGGGATCCAGTGTTGTAATATCGTTGGCAACGCCGATGGTGATGGTCTCCTGATAGGTGACTTCTTCATCGGTTACGGGTGTGTCAACGGTTTCCGAACCCTTGTTTTCTTCGGTCGGATTTTCTGTTTCGGTATTGCCGCCGCAGGCAACGGTGCTGAGCAGCATGGCGAAGCAGAGCAGGATAAGCATAAATCTCTTCATTGCGTTCATGGTTTCTCCTCCTATGTTTGATAATGAGAGAGGCATAAGCCACCGGCTTTCCCCCTGATGGAGGCTTATGCTTCTTTCTGCTTTAATTATTACAAAGTGTTCACAGGCTTTCAAGATGGGGAGTCGGCAAATATTTCCCAAATCGGCAAAAAGTGCCGGAAACTATGTGGCAAGTTTTGCATACTGCCTATATTTTCGGGAATTTACTTTTTGAAATTAGGGCTTTTTAGCCAAAAATGTTGAAAAAAACCCAACGATGGACTAAGATAAAGCTATACGAAAAACGAACGGGAGAAAGGGGGCTGCTTTCTGTGTGCAAACGATTCTGTATCTGGATACTGACAGTGCTTATGGTGATCTCTCTGCTGCCGGGGCCGCAGGCCCGTGCGCTCGACCGGTATCTGCGTATCGGTCTGAGTGCCGATGCGCCGCCCTTTCAGTTTCCCGATGGCGAAGGAGAAGCAAGGGGCATCCATATCGACATTCTGAAGGCCATTGCCAAAGCGGACGAATACGAGCTGGAGTTTGTGCTTTTTGAAAATACCCGCGCCTGCTGCGATGCCCTTCAGCGGGGGGATATCGATGCCGTGCTGGGCGCCATTCCCTCGGATAAGTGGGAGGACGAGGGCCTCAGCTGCACCGATCCGCTGACCAGCTCGCAGCTTTGCATGATCGTTAAGAGCAATGTCCTGCGCAGCAGCGACAAAATCATCACAGCCGTCTTTGCATCGGAAACCGTTCAGCATACGCTGCTGGCCAATCTGGGCATCCATCAGTTTATCGCCGTCGGTGATCAGACCAAGATCTACGCCCGTCACAAGCTGGATCCCGAGACGGCAATGATCGGCGTCAAGGACAGCCTGATCTATCAGCTGGCCGAGGATGGGGTCGATGATCAGTATACTGTCCGCTACAATTATCTGGGCGCACTGGAGTTTTCCATGCTGGTACGCAGCGGGGACGCCGAGCTGCTTCGGGCCATGAACCGCAGCATCACCCAGTTCAAGGCTTCACAGGAATATGAAGACATCTGCAACGAATGGCTGCCGGTCAGCACGCGGGAAGCCGAGTTCCAGCGTATGCTCAACCGTATTCTGTTCGGCATTGGCATTACATTCCTGCTGGTTATGGGCTATGTATTGCTCATGCGCCGTATGCAGCAGATGCTGCGTCGGCAGGTGGCTGAGAAGACCGAGGAGATCCAGGCAGCCAAGGTCGAACTGGAACGCAATTTCGCCCAGCTGCAGGACGAAAGTGACCTGCGAAACCGCATCATCAAATATTCCCCCAGCGGTATGCTGCTGGTCGATCGCAGCTACAAGGTCAACC
>JAFQKM010000255.1 GCA_017396925.1 Clostridia bacterium | reverse complement strand
CCGGCGAGCACGAGTATTGCGTCTATTATCACGACAATTTCTGGAAGCCCGACCGCTGCCTGCTGGTTAAGGACGGCGAGAAGCTGATCGCCATGGTCAATCTGATGGATGCCGCCATGCAGGGCGAAGATGGCCTGCTGGACGTCACCTATATTTTTGCGGCAGCCACCCACCCTGATTACCGCGGCAAGGGCATTATGGGCAATATGCTGGAGTTTTCCTTCGGCATGGGTGAGGCTGAAGGCAAGGATCTCTCGATTCTCATCACCGAAAACGACAGCCTCTTTGCCTTCTACAAGCGTTTTGGCTATGAGCCTTCCTTTGCGGTTTCCGAGCTCCGACCCGGTCAGGAGCCGCCCTTGCCTATGTGCAAGGTGCGTATGCTGAACGAGACCGACATTCCCAAGCTGGAATATCTCTTCAAGGCTGCCACGGCAGGCCGTCTGGCTATCCACCGCGATGCGCAGCGCTGGAAGGAGATCCTCGAAGAATACAACGAGCGCGCATTTGGCCTGTTCGATCAGAGCGGCGGCAATCTGCTGGCTTTTGCCCTGATGGACGAGCAGGGGGTCAACGCGGTCGAGATCATCGGCATCGGCGCCGACTATCTGCTGTGGAGCTGCTCGATGCAGCCCGATCAGGCTGTTGGCCGCACACTGCCCCGACAGGATGGCGAGGGCAATATGTCCATCGGCTGTGCGCTGGCCCTCAGCCCCCGCGGTGAAGCCGAACTGCGCGATAAGGCCGCATTGCTGCCCTATATCAATATTCTGTTCAACTAAGTGCACCCATACGGAGAAAGAAATATGTATCAGATCAATGCCATCAGCCGCGCCATGATGGAGTTCTACCGCGGCGAGCCTCATCAGATCCAGCATTATATCAAGGTCCACAGCTTTGCCAAGCAGATCGGCGAAGGGGAGGGCCTGGACGCCCATACTCAGTTTGTTCTGGAAGCCGCTGCACTGGTGCACGACATCGGCATCAAGCCTGCCAAGGAAAAGTATGGCAGCAGCCGCGGTCCTCTGCAGGAGCAGGAAGGCCCCGCACCGGCGAAGGCACTGCTCGAACAGATCGGTCTGCATCCCGCAGATATCGAGCGCATCTGCTGGCTGGTCGGCCATCATCATACCTACGATCCCGTCGAGGGCATCGACCACCGCATCCTGCTGGAGGCTGATTATCTGGTCAACCAGCACGAAGGCCAGAAGGATAAGGAAGCCGCCCGTGCGGCCAGAGAATCCTTCTTCCGCACCAAGACCGGCATCGACCTTCTGAATGTCATGTTTGACCTGTAAGTGAAAAGACAGAAAAAAGCCACCCAAACGGCTGTTTTTGGGTGGCTTTTGATTTTTGCAGATGTTTAAAAACGGATGCTGACCTCGCCGCTGTCCAGCAGGGTCTGCTGTCCGTCGTGCTCGAGAATCAGACGGCAGCGGTCGTCAATGCCGACAACATGGGCCGGATATTGGCTGCTGCCGCGATGCACCGTTACATCTTTGCCGGTCAGGATACTGCGGCTGCGGTAGGGCTCGAGGAAGGCCTTTTTGGGGAATTGGATATAATACTCGTAAAACCGATCAAGGATGGCTGCCAGCAGGCGCTCGCGCAGATCGGCAGGAAGAGCTGCCGGATCGTCGTAAATGGTATTGGCGATGTGCTGCAGATCCTCGGGGAAACCGCCTTCGGGCGGCGCGATGTTGACGCCGATGCCCAATACGGCATAGCTCAGCCCCTTGAGATCGGGACGGAAAGCCGCTTCGGTCAGAATGCCGCAGATCTTGCGGCCTTCCATGAAGAGGTCATTGACCCATTTAATACCGCAGACCTTGCCGCAGACCGATTCCACAGCATCGGCCACTGCGGCAGCAGCTGCGGTGGTGATGAAGAGGGTATCTTCGATGGGGAGAGCTTCGGGACGCAGGATGATCGAGAAATAGAGGCCGGTGCCTCTGGGGGAATAAAAGCTGCGGCCCAGGCGGCCCTTGCCGCCGGTCTGGTATTCGGCCTGGATAACGGTATACTGGGCAGCGCCATGGGCGGCCAGCGCCTTGGCGTCGTCGTTGGTGCTGGCGGTTTCGGGTGTGGTATTCAGCGTATAGACTTTATGGTGAAGGTGCTGCTGCACCTTTGCAGGATCGAGGGGATGGATCATGGTATTCGCCTTCTTTCTGCCCACAAGGTAACAGAATGCGAAAGAAATGTCAAGAAATCGGGAACAAAAGCTGCCGTCAGATGGTCAGAATACCGTTCTCATCCTCAACAAGGAGATAGATGTTTTCTTCCTGCCCTGTACGGGCATTGACATAGACGATGATATGGCGGCCCTCTTCATCTGTGCAGACATATTCCCGGCAGAGCACCTCGTTCTGCCCCGAAGTGGGGATCAGCGCCAGGTTCTCTGATTGGATGGTCAGGCGGCTGCTGACCACAGCACGGCCTTCTGCCTCCGAGATCGCAGGGCGGGGGAGGGTGCGGCTGCGATGGCTCATGACATAGCCCCGAGCCTCCATGCCCACGATACTGCCGTCATCCAGGGCGACGCTGACCTTGATCAGATCGCTGTAGACCGTGATGCCGTTCTGCGTATAGGCGAAGTTGACGGTGATCGTATTGTCAAACAGAGTATAATAGCTTTCTTTCATGCCGGTAAATCCATGGGCGTCCAGCCATGTTTTTGCCTTTTTGATGGCCGCTTCGGCCTCCAGCCGCGGCACTCCGATCGGCCGCGGATCACGGTAGGTAAAGACCATGCCGCCGCGATTGGAGACCTCGACCGTTCTGCCGTCTTCGGTAGCCAGACAGCGAGAAGGGATCTTGTCGTTCTCTGTTTCATAGAGCAGCTGCAGGTCGGTCACCGGAATGTCGAGGAATGCAGCGGCGTTTCTGGTGGACTGTTCGGCAGAAACCGTATCCATCCCTTCCAGCAGCAGGGGCTTCTGCCGGTTGAGATGCTCGGAAAAAGGGCCGTCGTAGATCAAAGTGGCATATTCGGGAAACTCCTGCTCGATGCCGCTCAGCCCACCCGACAGATCGCCGCCCGACGAGCGGTCGCTGTCTTCCGAAAGGCTGCGGTAGGAGAGCTGCCCCACATCCAGCTGCTGCTTGAGCGAGCCGATCTCCAGGGTGACATTTTCGGAAGCGGCAAAGAGGCTGTCGAGGGCAGCGCGGTGCTCGGCCGACATTCCGCTGCCGCCGGCCGATGAAAAGAGCAGATAATAGGCAAAATCTCCGGTCTGGCCGACAAACTTCTGTGTTTTGTCCAATGCGCCGGCTTCCAAAGCAAGGGCCGACATGGCGCTTTTGGCATTTTCGGCACTCTGCCACAGCTTGGCCGAAATGGTCTGGAAGCTCAGCGGGGTTGAAGCATACCGCAGCTTGGCAAGGGCGGCGTCCATCTGTGAAAGCTCCGATACCAGTTCGCTCATGGCCTGCTGGCTGCGCTGATCCAGCTGACGGCTGTAGTCTTCGGCCAAACGGGCATAGTGAAAGGTGGAACCGGCAAAAAGCAGGGCTGTAAGGATGGAAAAGAATGTGGTTTTCCTGAAAAAACGCTCCATGGGGATACCTCCTGTGATATGGCGGTAGTTTGTGCAGAGAAGGGGAGGAATATGCAAGAATGGCTTGCATTGGACTATAGTAGAGTGCTATAATATGTAATAATGCCGTTGTTATGGGCATTGATTCGATTGAACATATGTGAAAAGAAGGTATAAAGAATATGAGCGAGATCAACACCGCAGCACCTGCTGCACAGAACGGCGAGGCCAAGCCCGCCAAGAAAAAGATTTCTCTGAGTTTCATCCAGCCCTCGGGTGCCATTACACTGGGCAACTATCTGGGCGCGCTGAAGAACTGGGTTGCCATTCAGGACAGCGGCGAGTTTAACTGCCTCTATGCCGTTGCCGACCTGCATGCCCTGACCGTCCGTCAGGATCCCAAGAATCTGCGTCAGCAGATCTATCAGGGTCTGGCTGTTCTGCTGGCTGCCGGCATCGACCCCGAGAAGAGCATCGTTTTCCAGCAGAGCCATGTCCATCAGCATGCCGAGCTGGCCTGGATCCTCAACTGCTACACTATGTTTGGCGAACTGTCCCGCATGACACAGTTCAAGGATAAGTCGGCCAAGTATGCCGACAATATCAACGCCGGCCTCTTCACCTATCCTGCCCTGATGGCAGCCGATATCCTGCTGTATCAGACCGACTATGTTCCCGTCGGTCAGGACCAGAAGCAGCATCTGGAAATCGCACGCGACATTGCCAACCGCTTCAACGGCATCTACGGCAAGACCTTTACCGAGCCCGAACCCTACATCACCAAGGCCGGCGCCCGTATCATGAGCCTGGCCGAGCCCACCAAGAAGATGAGCAAGTCGGACCCCAACAAGAATGCCATCATCACCATTATGGATACCGACGCCGAAATCATCAAGAAGTTCAAGCGCGCTGTTACCGACTCGGGCAGCGAGGTGCGCATGGGTGAAGGTAAGGACGGCATCAATAACCTGATCAACATCTACAGTGCCGTTACCGGCAAGTCGGTTGAAGAGATCGAGCGCGAGTTTGAGGGCAAGGGCTACGGCGACTTCAAGATGGCCTGCGGCGAGGTCGTTGCCGACACCGTCCGCCCCATCCGCGAGAAGGTCACCGATTATATGAACAACAAGGACTATATCGACGAAGTCTGCAAGAAGGGCGCTTTCATGGCCTCCCGTTTTGCCCAGCGCACCCTGGAAAAGACCTACAAGAAGGTCGGTCTGGTCCTGCCCAAGGCAGACTAAGCAGGTGCTCCTATGAACAACAGCGTTATCCTGACTTCTCTGCTGGCTTTTGCCACGGCGCTGGGTATCGCCTTTGCGCTGACCCCCGTGGTCAAATCCTTTGCATTTAAGATCGGTGCGGTCGATGTCCCCAAGGATAATCGCCGTATGCATAAAACCCCCATTCCCCGCGTCGGTGGTCTGGCCATCTATCTCGGTTTTCTGGTCAGTGTTCTGATCTTCGGAAACATGACCGCCGAGCTGCAGGCCATTCTGCTGGGTTCGGTCGTTCTGATCCTTCTGGGCGTCGTCGACGATGTTGTCGCACTGTCGCCCAAGATCAAGTTTGTCGGCCAGATCGCTGCAGCCGGCATCGTCATGCTGGCCGATGTCCGCATCGAGGTGCTGAGCAATCCTTTCGGCGGCGAGCTTTTCAATCTGGGCTGGCTGTCCTATCCCATCACGCTGGTCTGGATCGTCGGTATGATCAATGCCGTCAACTTTATTGATGGCCTTGATGGTCTGGCCTGCGGCGTTTCGTCGATCGCTTCGCTGACCGTCTTTACCATTGCACTGCTGGTTTCCGAACCTTATGTTGCCATCATTATGGCTGCACTGACTGGCGCCTGCTTCGGATTTCTGCCCTACAACATGAACCCCGCCAAGATCTTTATGGGCGATACCGGTTCCATGTTTCTGGGTTATATGCTGGCCGTCATGTCGATCAACGGCCTCTTCAAGCTCTATGCCGTTATCTCTTTTGTCGTGCCCTTCCTGATCCTGGGCCTGCCGATTTTTGATACGGCCTTCGCCATTGTGCGCAGACTGCTCAAGGGACAGAGCCCCCTGCAGGCCGACCGTGGTCATATCCACCATCGTCTGGTCGATCTGGGCTTTGACCAGAAGCAGTCGGTTGCCATCCTCTATGCCGTCAGTGTCGTTCTCGGCCTGGCCGCTGTTATCTTCACAACAAGCGGCGAGATGAAGATCGCCATCGTGGCTGTTGCCATCCTGCTGTGCTTCTTCTTCGCCATGAATATCAAGGTAAACCACAAGAAACAAGAGGAGCGGAAGGCTCCCGATGAGGAAAAGAAATGAACAAGATCAAAGTAATGCTGGTTTTCGGCACACGTCCCGAAGCCATCAAGATGTGTCCGCTGGTCAAGGAGCTGGAGCAGATCCCCGAGATCGAGCCCATCGTCTGTGTTACCGGTCAGCACCGCGAGATGCTCGATCAGGTTCTGCAGGCCTTTGAGATCACCCCTGATTTCGACCTCAACATCATGGAAAAGAGCCAGACGCTGTCGTCGGTCACATCCAAGGTTCTGATGGGTCTGCACGATGTCTTCAACCAGAACCGTCCCGACATTGTCCTGGTCCATGGCGATACAACCACTTCTTTTGCCGCCGGTCTGGCCGGTTTTTACCACCAGATCAAGGTCGGCCATGTCGAAGCCGGTCTGCGTTCCTTCGATAAGAATTCTCCCTATCCCGAAGAGATGAACCGTGTTCTGACCGGCCGTATTGCCGATCTGCACTTTGCCCCCACCACGGCCAACAAGAAGAATCTCGATCTGGAGGGTGTGCGCGAGCATGTCTACATCACCGGTAATACCGTTATCGACGCCCTCAAGACCACCGTTCGTGAAGATTATGTCTTTGCCTGCGATGCGCTGAACCATATCGACTACAGCAAACATGTCGTTCTGATGACCGCCCATCGCCGTGAAAACTACGGCAAGCCCATGGAGAATATCATGCAGGCGGTTGCACAGCTGGCAGCCGAGCGTCCCGAGGTCACCTTTGTCTATCCCGTCCACCTGAGCCCTTATGTTCAGGAGACCGCACACAAGTATCTCGACGGTTCCCCCAATGTCATGCTGATCGAGCCGCTGGGCGTTTTTGATATGCATAATATCATGAGCCGCGTCTATATGGTCATGACCGACTCGGGCGGTCTGCAGGAAGAGGCGCCCGCGCTGGGTAAGCCGGTTCTGGTTCTGCGCCGCGAGACCGAGCGTCCCGAGGCTGTCGTTGCCGGCACAGTCGAGATCGTCGGCACCGGCAAGGAAGATATCATCGAACATGCCAACCGCCTGTTTGACGATCAGGAGCACTATCTGCGCATGAAGCGTGCCGTCAATCCCTATGGCGATGGCAATGCCTGCGCAAGAATTGCCCAGGATCTGCTCTATTACTTCGGCACAGGCGAAGAGCCTGCCGCCGAGTTCGTGGCAGAATAATTTTGCATCTGAACAAACCGCAAGGGAAGAGGAGGGGTTTTTATCAGAAATAAAGGTATGGCCCCCACAGCCATTGCGGCTGTGCTGATCATGGCGATCGCCCTGCTGCTGACCATGATGGATTTTTCGGCCCTGCTGGGCGAGAAGGAAGCCCATATCGTCCTGCCCGACCGGGAGGGCGAAGATGTGGCTGTCGAGCCGGAGACCTATGTTTCCAATCTCGATATGCTGCAGGCAGTCACGGTCGATCGCACCAATATCAAAAAACTGATCGGCGCCATGCAGCGGCCCGAACAGTATCATATCGTGGCCAAGACCACACTGTATCACAGCGGCGGTCAGATCACAACGGGTGCCGACGGTTATGTATCGGGCGGTATTCATAAGACGGTCGTTTATGATACCCAGGGCGGCGGCACACGCCACAGTCTGCTTTATGGCGAAGATGTATGGATCTGGAACCAGAGTGCATCCGGTGTCTATACCGGTAAAGCAGGCAGTTTTACACAGGACGACAGCCTGTTTATTCCCACCTACGAGCGTCTGCTTGAACTGGAAGATGAGGCCATCCTGTCGGCCAACTATGCCCTTTACGGCAACATCTATTGTCTGGCCATAGAGACCAGCGATCCCCTCAGCGGCAATCACGTACTTTACTACATTTCGGTAGAGGACGGCCTGCTGGTGGGTGCCCAGAGCTTTGAGGGCGAGACCCTTGTTTATGCACTGACTGCCGAGGTCCTGCCGCTGACCGAAGACCCGAATACCATCTTCCGTCTGCCCGACGGCACCGTGATCGGCGCCGTGACCCAATAAGAATACACAAATTAAAATGACCGGAGCAAGCTGCTCCGGTCATCTTCCTATAGGCCCAGTAAAAACAGCGCTGCGATCAGCAGCAGAATATCCCCCGGCTTGTCGCCTTCATCGGTGACCAGCAGATAGACCATGGCCAACAGCAGCAGGTTTTCCTGGCTCAGATCGGGCAGCTTGAAGCGGTCGCCCAGCAGAGCACGCAGCCCGGAAAGTCCGCCGGCAGGCTGGGTATTCCGGCGGCTTTCGGCATTTGCAGCCGAGTTGGGCGGTTCATCCTGCGTCGGCGTGGGACGGGGAATAAAATCTTCGGCATTTATGTAACGGTTATACAAAGCACATCATCTCCCCAGAACAGAAAGGGCCGATTTGGCGGCCAGCGCCACATTGGCCATGCGGATGGCGCGGTCGATGCCCGGGCTGCGCTGGCTGGAGAGATAGGGCTGAAAGGCACGAACCAGATTGAGTTTCTCCGGTTTGACCAGATCGCCGTTGCCCGACAGAGCCTGCAGCAGGGGTGGAAGGACGGCGGCAAGGCTGTCCAACCCCGAAAGGGCAGAGGTGCTCGCGGGCGGTGGTTCGGTTTCTGCCGCAGCAGAAGCGCGGTCGGATGCGGCAGCCGGGGAAGGCCTTTTTTCGGCCATCATTTCAGCAAGACGGTCAGCCAGTTCGGCATTGGAAGGCAGGGGAGCCGGGGACGTCTGCATAACAGGCGTCGGGGATGCAGGCGGCACCGATGCATCCCCCTGGGCCGACGAGAAGATCCCGGCAGCCAGCCCCAGCGCCTGGCTCAGGTCGGGAGCACCGGTGTCGTCCCGCATGGATCAGACCCCGATGACTTCGATGGTCTTGGCGACCAGTGCAGCCCCTTCCTTGGTGCCCAGCAGGTTGGAGACCAGCACGCGGGCAGGATCCTTGTCGGTGGCATTGGCTGCCATGGCTGCCTGCCGGAGGGCGTCGCTGCCGCTGCCGGCCAGCATGGCGATCAGCTGGCGTCCGTTCTGGCTGGCGCATACGGCGCTGAGCTTATCCAGCGTCTGAAAAATTTTGGCCCCCTGGGGCGAGCCCATCAGGGCGCGGGCCATCGATTCGTATTCGTTTGGCATACATCTACCTCCTGTGGTTGATATATCACAATATATGCCGCGGCTTTGGAAAATTGCCTGTCTGTGCAGGCGGAAAGAAGGTATTTTTATGAAGATCTGCGTCTGCAGCGACTCTCATGGCAACAAACACGGCATTCGCATGATGCTCGAGCAGGAGCAGCCCGATGCGCTGCTTTTCTGCGGTGACGGTCTGGACGACCTCAAAGGCCAGAAACTGCCCGGGAAATGGGCGGCCGTAAAAGGCAACTGCGATTATTTCTGCAGCGAGCCCGATCTTTATCAGGATAACTGGGCAGGCGTCGAGCTGCTGATGGTCCATGGCCATCGGTATTCGGTCAAACGCACCGAAGATATCTATCTCTCCGAGGCTTTCGGCCGCGGCGCCAAGGTGGCCCTCTATGGTCATACCCACTATCAGAAGGCCTCCAGGCATGCCGGTGTTCTGCTGCTCAACCCCGGAACCATGAGCCGTTATAATGAGTATTATGCCGTTCTGACCTTTGAAAACGGTATGTGCACCGATTGCCAGCTCAAGCGTCTGATGCCCCGATTCGGCGATGAAGCGCTGCGGGAATTATAAGAAAATAAAAGCCTGTGATCTCAGATCACAGGCTTTTTCTGTATTTGGAGCTTATTTGCTCTTTTTTGTTTTTTTGATATTGTTCTGATACTCGCGGCAAAGATCCGACAGGGGGCAGATCTCGCACTTGGGGCTGCGTGCTGTGCAGATATCACGGCCGAAATGAACAAAACGGTGGCACAGGGAGGCCTGTTCGACCGGTTCGACGATCTTTTTAAGGTCCATTTCAACCTTATAGGGATCACGGCCGCTGTCGGTCAGGCCCAGCTTTCCGGCGATGCGCATGCAGTGGGTATCGGCGACGATGGCAGGGTGGCCGAAAATATCGGAAAGAATCAGGTTGGCGGTTTTTCTGCCGACGCCGGGGATGGTCAGCAGTTCTTCCATGGTGTCGGGCACGCGGCCGCCGAAGTCCTGAATCAGCTTGTTGGCGCCAAGATGGATGTCGCGGGCCTTGGTGCGGAAAAGGCCGCAGGGCTTGACGATCTCGGCGATCTCATCTTCGGTGGCGGCAGCCAGGGCTTCGAGGGTGGGATATTTGTCATATAAAACGGCTGTAACCACATTTACACGTGCATCGGTGCACTGGGCAGCCAGACGGGTGGCGAAAAGCAGTTCGTAATCTTTGGTAGCTTCCAGCGAGCAGCTGTCGGGGTAAATGGCCTTGAGGCGATCGACCACGATGGCGGCTTTTTCTTTTTTACGCATAAGCAGATCGATCCTTTCTGTAGGGGATAGAGAGGGCAAAAGTAAACTTTGCGAAAACCTTTGCCGTTCCCTGTTTCTTCATTATAACAAAAGGGGTATAATCGTGCAAGAAGGGCGTGCCGAAAGGGTGGCCTTTTGTAGGCTTTTATATTGAATTTATGCGTGAAAAATGATAAACTAACTATAATGCCAATCATGCGTATGTTTGGCGGAAATCGAGGAAATTATGAACGAACTGAACGAAAGATTCAAATATTTGCGCGAAGCCATCGGCTTCTATATCCGGCTGCTTCTCTGCCAGATGGGCGCCGAAGTGCTGGTGCTGACCTCTTCCGGTGCATTGACCATGACGGCCGGCATGAGCGATCTGGAAATGATGGAAGCCATGTTCGAACTGCTGGCGCAGAACAGCTACCGTATGATTATCGTTACCTATCTGCTGCTGTCGGTCGTCCTTTGGATGCGCCGCCGCAGAACAGGCAATACGCCGCTGGTTCTGGTCGATGGGCTGGATAAGTCGGTTTCGGGTGCAGAGGCCTTCTGGGGTGCTGTCATGGGTGCCGGCGGATGCCTGTGGGCTGCCATTCTGATGGAGCTGCTGGGCGGCAAGGCCACCCCCTTTGAAGCCTTTGTGGCCAACGGCGCCGATGTTCTTTCGGCCAATACCGAGCCGCGCTGGCTGCAGTTTGTTGCCATCGTTCTGTTTTCCAGCTTTTTTGAAGAATACATTTTCCGCGGCCTGATCTTTTCGAGATTCCGCCGCATCATGAGCCCGATGGGCGCGTTGATCTGTCAGGCCTTCGTCTTTGCATCGATGCACGCCGGCGGTGCGGCGTCGACCAGCGCTATGATCACCGGTACCGTTATGGGTCTGGTCGTTATGAAAACCGGCAGCTTGCGCGGTGCAATTGCTGCCCATGCCGGCTTCAATCTGATGAGCTTCATGGCAAGCCCCCTTTACGATGCGATTTTTGCATCGCCCGATACCACAAAAACCATCTTTGCTGCCAGTGCAGTTGTTTTTGCACTGGGCGCCGTCTTCTTCTTCCGCAGCGGAACAAAGTCGGCTTCCGGCAAGTCATAACAGAGGAGAGAAAAGTATGCGTAAAGACATTATGGGCGTCGCCTTCGATAACCTGACCATGGAGCAGGCGGTCGACAAGGCGATGGAACACATCAACAACGGCACAAAGTGCCGTGTCGTCACCCCCAATGCCGAGATCGGCCTCGACTGCATGAAGAATGCCGAGCTGCGCGATCTGGTCAACAGCTCCGAGCTGGTTCTGCCCGACGGCATCGGCGTTATCTATGCATCCCGTATCCTCAAGCGTCCCATCGGTCAGAAGGTCGCCGGCTGCGAGTTTGCCGAAAATCTGGCCAACCGTATGCAGAATACCGGCAAGAAGCTTTTCCTGTTTGGCGGAAAGCCCGGCGTTGCCGATCAGGCCGCACAGAAGCTGCAGGAAAAGTATCCCGGTCTGGAGATCGCCGGCACACAGAACGGCTATTTCAGCGATGAGGCCGAGATCATCGACATCATCAACAAGGCCAATGCCGATGCCCTGTATGTCTGTCTGGGCTGCCCCAAGCAGGAGCAGTTTATGGCACGCAACCGCGACAAGCTCAATGTCAGCCTGATGGGCGGCTTCGGCGGCACACTGGACGTGCTTTCGGGCAATGTACAGCGCGCACCCGAGATCTTCATCAAGCTGGGTCTCGAGTGGTTCTACCGTCTGATCAGCGATCCCAAGCGCATCAAGCGTATGGCAAGGCTGCCTCTCTATCTGGTCTATGCTTTCACATCCAAAGACAAGGGGGAGAAATAAATGCTGAAAGTATCCCTGCTGGCCCACACACCCGAGGCTGAAAAGCTGGTGGCTGCTGCTGCCCGTTTCTGCTATTCCCATGCCGATACCGACACCATCATGGATGGCCTGACCGAAGAAAAAACGGCCGATTTTCTGCAGATGCTGATGGATCTGGGCCATGAAAGCCCCGTCGAGCATGCCACCTTTACCTTTGCCATCGAAGGTGTCTCCCGTGCGCTGCTGGCGCAGATCACCCGTCATCGTATTGCTTCCTTCAGCGTACAGTCTCAGCGCTATGTCGCCGAGAATCAGTTTACATATGTAACTCCGCCCGAGATCGAGAACGATCCTGCGGCTAAAGCCTTCTTTGTACAGACCATGGAGGAGATCCAGCAGAGCTACAACAAGCTCAGCGATATCCTCTATGAAAAGCATCTGGCCGACTTTGGCGGCCCCGACATTCCCGGCAACAAGACCAAGGCCCGCAAGAAGGCCAACGAGGATGCACGCTTCGTTTTGCCCAATGCCTGCGAGACCAAGATCATGATGACCATGAATGTCCGTTCGCTGTATAACTTCTTCAAGCTGCGCTGCTGTAACCGCGCCCAGTGGGAGATCCGTGAGCTGGCATGGCAGATGCTGGCTATCTGCCGCAAAGAGGCCCCCATTCTCTTTAAGAATGCCGGCCCTGCCTGCCTTAAGGGTCCCTGCCCCGAAGGCAAGATGACCTGCGGCAAAATGGCCGAAGTCAGAGAGCGAGGCAAGTTCAATGGCTAAGTTTATCGTCATTGAAGGCACCGACGGCAGCGGTAAGGCCACCCAGACGGCGATGATCTGCAAGCTGCTGGAGGAAAAGGGCCTGCCTTATAAGAAACTGACCTTCCCGCGCTACGACAATCCCTCGTCGACCCTGTTGAAGATGTATCTGGGCGGCGAGTTCGGCAGTGATCCCAACGCTGTCAACCCCTATGCGGCATCGACCTTCTTTACGGTCGACCGTTATGCTTCCTTCAAAACCGAGTGGAAGGATTTCTATGAAGCCGGCGGCATTGTCATTGCCGACCGCTACACCACCTCCAACGCCGTTCATCAGGCGAGCAAGCTGGAAGGGGAGGCACGGGATGCCTATCTGCAGTGGCTCTTCGATTTTGAATACAATCTGATGGGCCTGCCTGCGCCCGACAAGGTCATCTTTCTGGACATGCCTTCCGAGCTGACCTTCAAGCTGATTCAGAAGCGCCAGGGCGATACCGGCGATATCCACGAGCAGGATCATGCTTATCTGGAAAAGTGCCGTGCCAATGCGCTGGACGTATGCGAGAAGTTCGGCTGGACCCACATTTATTGCGGTGAAAACGGCGAGGTCAAATCGATCGAGCAGATCCACCGTGAAATCATGGCCGAGATCGGCGAGGTGCTGGGCCTTGAATAAAGATAAGCTGACCGTTACGGCAGGCTTTATGCCCGCCTTTGTCCTGCTCATTCTGCTGGGTTTCCAGTATGCAGTCAACAACGGCTATGTTTCGGCCGGTCTGCCGGTCTATGGCATGACCATGGCTGCTGCCTTTCTTTTTCCCTTTGTTCTCCTGCTGGTCATGGGAAAGGGAAGCGAGGGTATGGCCTATCGCTTTGCGCCCATGCGCCTGCGCTGGCTGACCTTTACCGTGCTGATGGCCATCACACTGGCCTTCATGAGCTTTCTGCTCAACTGGGGCGTTGCGCGCCTCTTTTCAGGCGAATATACTGTGCAGAGCACACTGGCCATCGGTGAACAGCCGCTTTGGATGATCCTCTGTATTTCGGTGCTGCTGCCCGCCCTGCTGGAAGAGCTTTTCTTCCGCGGTGCCCTGCTGCCGGCCCTTGAGGGCGGAAGCTTCTGGTCGGCCATGCTGATCTCGGCGCTCAGCTTTGCACTGGTTCACGGTGATCTGACCAATCTGATCGGTCCCTTTGCCTGCGGCCTGGTCTATGCTTACATGACCTACATCACCGGTTCGGTCTGGTCGGCTGTGCTGGCCCACATGATCAATAACACCCTGACCTTTGTTGTGGGCTTTATGCTGCAGAAATATGCCGCCGTCGGTCTGTGGGAGTATTTCCTCCTGACGGTTGTTGTTCTGTTCTTTGTATTTCTGTTTCTGGCCATGGGCCGCCTCGAGCGTCTGGTCGAAAAGGGACGTGTGCCCCGCATCAGGCGAGCACCTCTTGGCAAAGCGGTGGCTTCGGCCTTCTTCTCGCCCGGAATCTGGGTGCTGATCGTGCTGTTTGCAGGCAAGATCCTTTATTTATAAGCTGAAAAGCATATCTGTAAAGAGTAAAAGCTTTACAGGCAAAAATGAGAAAATGATCTCAGCATCGCCGGTTTTGGCGGTGTTCAGGATAAAATCTAAAACAGAGAGAGTGTTGATATGTCGAATTACGAATCCCAGCATGACAATACAACCACAAACGAAAAAACCAAAAAGAAAAAGAAGAAGCGCAGCTCCGGCTGTCTGTCTTTTCTGGCCTACATTCTCTTCGTCATCGGTGTTTCCTTTGCCCTGTCGACGCTGGCCATTACGGTTGCCAACGATATGTTCGGTCTGGTGCAGGACGATACCCCTGTGATGATGAGCCTGGACGAAGGCGCGACGGTCGGCGAGGTTTCGGTCAAACTGAAGGAGAAAGAGCTGATCGATCATAAGTGGGCTTTCAAGCTCTACTGCAAGCTCAAGCATGTCGAAGACTTCAGCACCGGTGATTTTGAACTGGCCAGCAATATGGACTATGGTCAGCTGATCTCCGAGCTGCGCCGTGCCAATCAGAAGACCGAAACGGTCACACTGACCATTCCCGAGGGCTATAACATCCAGCAGATCGCCGAGCTTCTGGAAAGCAGCCGTGTCTGCGGAAAGAAAGATCTGATCGAGACGGCCAATACCTATGATTTTGCCCATGAGTTTCTGGAAAACGTTCCCATGGTCGAAAATCGTCTGGAGGGCTATCTGTTCCCCGACACCTATGAGTTCTATATCAACGAGCGTCCGGTCAGTGCGCTGAACAAGATGCTCAACAACTTCAATAAGAAGTATACCGACGAGATGCGTAAGCTGACCGAAGAGCATGGTACCACCATTGCTGAGGTCGTCAATATCGCATCCCTCATCGAGAAGGAAGCCAAGCTCTCCAAGGAGCAGGGCACCATCTCGGGCGTCATCCACAACCGCCTCAACAATGCGGCGGCCTATCCTTATCTGGACATCGACGCTGCACTGCTCTACGTCACCGGTCACAAGGAACAGCTGACCGCCGAAGACCTGCAGATCGATTCGCCCTATAACCTCCGCAAGTCCAAGGGCCTGCCGCCCACAGCCATCTGCAACCCCGGTATCGGTGCGCTGCTGGCAGCCATCTCGCCCGAGGAACACAACTACCACTACTATGTCGTCGACAAGAATGCCGATAACGGCAGCCACATTTTCTCGTCCACACTCGACGAGCACAATGCGGTCATTGCCAGCATGCAGTAAGGGGAGGGGACAAACAAGTGATCGAAACCAAGATCAGAAAACCTGAAGTTCTGGCCCCTGCCGGCGACTTCGAAAAGCTTCGCTATGCCGTCGCCTATGGCGCCGACGCCGTTTACATGGCCGGCAAGGCCTACGGTATGCGCACCGCCTCGTGCAACTTCGGTCAGGATGAGCTCAAGCAGGCCATCGACCATTGCCATGCGCATGGCGTACAGTGCTTCATTACCGTCAATGTCATGCCCCGCAACCACGAGATCGATCAGCTGCCTGCCTATCTGGAACTGCTGAACGATCTGGGCGCCGACGCGGTCATCGTTGCCGATCTGGGTGTTATTCCGCTGGTCAAGCAGTATGCCCCCAAGGTCAAGCTGCACATCAGCACACAGGCCAGCATCGTCAACTACAGTGCCGCCAATATGTATCATCAGCTGGGCGCCGACCGTATCGTTCTGGCCCGCGAGCTGCCCCTGCACGAGATCGCCGAGCTGCGTGCCCGTACCGACAAGTCGCTGGAGATCGAGGCCTTTGTCCATGGCTCCATGTGCATTTCCTATTCGGGCCGCTGCCTGCTGTCCAACTTCATGATGGGCTCGAACCGCGATGCCAACCATGGCAGCTGCGCCCAGCCCTGCCGCTGGAGCTATGCCCTCATGGAGGAAAAGCGCCATGGCGAGTATTATCCCGTCTATGAAGACGACCGCGGCACCTACATCTTCAACTCCCGTGATATGTGCCTCATCGACCATATCCCCGAGCTGGTGGAGGCCGGTATCGACAGCTTCAAGATCGAAGGCCGAGCCAAGACCTCCTATTATGCGGCGGTCATCACCAACGCCTATCGCCGTGCTGTCGATCTTTATGCCGAGCAGGGCAGCGCATGGAAGCTGCCCGACGCCATCAGAAACGAGATCTACAAGGTCAGCCATCGTGAATACTACACCGGCTTCTACTTTGGCGAGCAGCCCAGCGAGTATCACGAGGACTCCAAGTATATCCGCGACTGGGACGTCTGCGCCATGATCCATGGCGGCGGCAAGCAGGGTGAGTTGACCCGACTCGAGCAGAAAAACAAGTTCTCGGTCGGCGAGGTCGTCGAAGTCTTTGCCCCCGGTCAGGACCCCGTCGAGTTCACCATCACCGAGATGTTCGACAAGGATATGCAGCCCATTGAAAGCGCGCCCCATCCGCTGATGGAGGTCAATCTGCGCCTGCCCTGTGATGCGCCCCCCATGTCGATCCTGCGCAAAAAGAAGTAAATCAATTTTGTTCAAAATAAAATGTAAGATAAAAGAGGTATTCCCAACATGAAAAATTATGGACTGAACGAGCTGCGCGAGATGTTCCTCAAGTTCTTTGAGAGCAAGGGTCATCTGCGTCTGCCCAGCTTTTCTCTGATTCCCCAGAACGATCCCTCGCTGCTGCTGATCAATGCAGGTATGGCCCCCATGAAGCCTTACTTCACCGGCGAACAGGTTCCTCCCTCGACCCGCATCTGCACCTGCCAGAAGTGCATCCGTACCGGCGACATCGAAAACATCGGTAAGACCGCCCGTCACGGCACCTACTTCGAGATGCTGGGCAACTTCTCCTTCGGCGACTACTTCAAGAAGGAAGCCCTGGCATGGTCCTGGGAGTTCCTGACTTCTCCCGAATGGGTCGGCCTGGATCCCGACCGTCTGTATCCCTCCATCTACGAGGAGGACGACGAGGCTTTCGAGATCTGGAACAAGGAGATCGGCATTCCCGCCGAGCGTATCTTCCGCTTTGGCAAGAAGGACAACTTCTGGGAACACGGCGCCGGTCCCTGCGGCCCCTGCTCGGAGATCTACTATGACCGCGGCGAGAAGTATGGCTGCGGCGAGCCCGGCTGCACTGTCGGCTGCGAGTGCGACCGCTACATCGAAGTCTGGAACAACGTATTTTCCCAGTTTACCAACGACGGTGAAGGCAACTACACCGAACTGAAGCAGAAGAACATCGACACCGGTATGGGCCTCGAGCGTCTGGCCTGCGTCTGCCAGGATGTTCCCTCTCTGTTTGATGTCGACACTGTTATGAACATCACCAAGAAGGTCACCGAGATCACCGGTGCCCACTACGGCGAGAGCACGGCCAAGGACGTTTCCCTGCGTGTTATCACCGACCATATCCGTTCCTCCATGTTCATGATCTGCGACGGCGTTCTGCCCTCCAACGAGGGCCGCGGCTATGTTCTGCGCCGTCTGCTCCGCCGCGCTGCCCGTCATGGCAAGCTGCTCGGCGTCAACCATCCCTTCCTGTTCGAGGTCTGCGAGACCGTTGTCTGCGAGAACGAGGGACATTATCCCGAACTGCGTGAGCGCCAGGATTATATCACCAAGATCATCCGTATCGAGGAAGAAAACTTTGCCAAGACCATCGACGGCGGCCTGAAGATCTACGGCGATATGCTGGCCGAGCATCAGGCAAAGGGCGAGAAGGTCTTCTCGGGCGCCGATGCATTCAAGCTGTATGATACCTACGGTTTCCCCATCGATCTGACCATCGAAATGGTTCAGGAGCAGGGCATGACCGTTGACGAAGACGAGTTCCATAAGCAGATGAACGAGCAGCGCCAGCGTGCCCGCAAGGCCCGCGAGGCTCTGGGCGATCTGGGCTGGTCGGGCGTCGAGTTCGGCAAGGAAGTTCCCGAAACCGCCTTTGTCGGTTATGAAAACAACGAGATCCAGGATGCCAAGGTCGTTGCTCTGGTCGTCGAGAACGAGCTGGCCGAGGCCATGATGCCCGGTGTTGAAGGCATCGTTGTTCTGGACAAGACCCCCATGTACGCCGAGATGGGCGGCCAGAGCGCCGACCACGGTGTCATCTGCGTCGACGGTATGACCTTCGAGGTCAACGACGTCCAGAAGAACAAGGGCGGCAAGTATATGCACTACGGCAAGCTGACCGAAGGCACACTCAAGCTGGGTGATACCGTTGCGGTCAAGATCGATGTCGAGCGCCGCGCCGCAATCGGCCGTGCACACTCGGCTACACACCTGGTTCAGTCGGCACTGCAGCATGTTCTGGGCGAGCATGTCCACCAGGCCGGTTCGCTGGTTCTGCCCGACAGACTGCGCTTCGACTTCACACATTTCTCGGCCATGACCAAGGAAGAGATCCGTGCCGTTGAAGACTGGGTCAACAACGCTGCTATGGAAGGCTACACCATCGAGACCAACGAGATGCCCATCGAAGAAGCCAAGAAGCTGGGCGCTATGGCGCTGTTCGGCGAGAAGTACGGCGATACCGTCCGCGTTGTCAAGATGGGCGATGCTTCCATCGAGCTCTGCGGTGGTACACACCTGAACAACACCGCCAAGGTCGGTACCTTCAAGAACGTCAGCGAGGCATCGGTTGCTGCCGGCGTCCGCCGTATCGAAGCCATCACCGGCCGCGAGATCATCAATGCCATTCGCACTGCCAACGACAGCATTCAGCAGGCTGCCGATACCCTCAAGACCACACCCGCCGAGCTGATGCGCCGCGCAGGTCAGGTCATGCAGGAGATCCGCACACTGGGCCACGAGAAGGAAGCTCTGCTCTCCAAGCTGGCTTCGGCTCAGGCCATCGAGCTGTTCAACTTCGCTCATGTCGAGGGCAATGTCAAGGTCATCTCCGCCAAGGTCGAGATCGACAATATGGATGCCATGCGCAATCTGGCCGATAAGGTCCGTGACCGCGGTGACGACGTCGTCTGTGTTCTGGCCAGTGTCGTCGGCGAGGGCAAGATCAACTTTGCCGCCGTCTGCGGTAAGGAAGCCGTTAAGGCCGGTGCCCACGCAGGCAACATCCTGAAGCAGGTCGCCAAGATCGCCGGTGGCGGCGGCGGTGGCCGTCCCGACAGCGCAACAGCCGGCGGTAAGGATCCTGCCAAGCTGGAAGAGGCCCTGGAGGCTGTCAACAACATCGTTGCATCGATGCTGAAGTAAAATAAATCTTTTCAAATATATTCAGGAGGCAAGATTATGGAAAACTGCATCTTTTGTAAGATCGCGGCAGGGGAGATCCCTTCCAACAAGGCGTATGAGGATGACAAGATCCTGGCCTTCCACGACATTAATCCTCAGGCACCCGTGCACATCGTTGTCATTCCCAAGGCCCACATGGCTGCCGGTATGAACGACATCAATGCCGGGAATGCCGATATGATTGCCCATATTTTCCAGTGCATCCCCAGAATCGCTGCGGAAGCCAAGCTGGAAAACGGTTATCGCGTTGTCTGCAACTGCGGTGCAGATGCCGGCCAGACCGTCTTCCACATCCACTTCCATATCCTGGGCGGCAAGAAGCTGGACGAGGCAATGGCCTAAGGATCTGAATCTATGAAGCTCGAAAGGCGGCGGATCAAGGCGGTGGCGGGCCGTAAGCTCGCCTGCTTTGCCGCCGCCTTTTCCGTCTTGTTATGGGCATTCTGCTATGGTATCCCCCACGGACAGAGCATCCTGTTCGGTGGAGTGGCCGGCATTGTGCTCTTTTTGCTGCTGTGGCCGCTGACCGATCTGCGGCAGAGCGCCATTACCGTCGGTCTTGCATTGCTGCTGGCTTCGCCGGTCTTTTATTTGGGCGTCTGGCGGAATTATGCCGATGCCCGTGCTCTGGATGGTACCCGTGGCGCCCATACGGTCGAAGTGACCGCCTATCCGCGGGAAGGGGATTATTATACCGCCATCGAAGGCGCACGGCTGGTGGGCAGCCGTCAGCGTGTGACCGTATTGGTTTACGAGACCGGGCTTGACCTGCAGTCGGGAGACTTCCTCACCGTCGACGCCCGCGTTTCCCTCAATGCAGGGGCATTTTTCTTCTCGTCGATGGATGACGGCAGCTTCCTCACGCTGCGTGTGTCCGATATGCCTGTGCATACGAAGCCCGAGAAGATACCGCTGCGTTATCTGCCCCTGCGCGTTTCCCATTATGTGCGGCAGGAGATCATCTATCCGCTATTGCCGGGAGATGAGGGTGCATTGCTGGCGTCGCTGCTGACCGGCGGCACCGAGGGTATGAGTCGGGGCTTCAAAAATGATCTGTCCCTCAGCGGCACTTCGCATATCACATCGGTTTCAGGCCTGCACATGGCCATTCTGTCGGGTGCGATGATCGCGCTTTTTGGCCGCTTCTGGGGTGCCGTTACGGCGCTGCCGCTGATGGTGGTCTTTGGGATGCTGACCGGCATGGATCCGCCCGTCATACGTTCCATCCTCATGCTGGCCATTGTCTTTCTGGCCTTTGCGGCCAACCGCGAGAATGATGGCATTACGACTGTTCTCACAGCACTTATGCTGATCGGCATCGCCGACCCGTGCTCGATGGTTTCGCTGTCTCTGCAGCTGTCTTTTGCCGCTGTGGCCGGTCTGTTGCTGCTCAGCGACCCGATCAAACGCACGCTGGCTGTCTTTCTTCCGGCCGAATGGAGTGAAAACCGAAAGGTCGACAGTCTGCTTGCCGGTTTCAGTGTATCGATTGCAGCCACGATCGCATCGCTGCCGCTGACAGCCCTGCATTTCGACCGCGTATCCATTCTTTCGGCGCTGACCAATCTGGCGGTTCTGTGGCTGATTTCGGCACTGATGGGGCTGGGGGCAGCCATGATCCTGCTCTGGTTTGTGCTGCCGCCCATATCCCGACTCATCGCACGCTATATGCTGCGTCCGCTGCTGAAGCTGTTTATACTGCCCATCAGCTTTATTGCCGAGCTGCCCTTTTCTTCGGTGGAGGCCGACAACCGTACGGCCATGTTGTTCCTGCTGCTGTGGGGCATTCTGCTTTGCGTCGGCTATAAGATACGGCCCAGGGTACGTCTGCCGCTTTTTGTCGGTATGCTGGCTCTGACGATCGGTGTTGTTGGTCTGACAGCATGGCAGCGTACACAGAATCTGGTCTGTACCGTCTATGGAGATGGTATGGTCATTCTGGAGCAGGGAAGGGATGCCTGCATTTTGCTGCCCGGCGGAGAAGCCGCCGCATACGCAGAGGATTACGAAAGCCGCCTGTATGAAATGGGCGATCTGAAAGCCGATGCGCTGGTATTCAACGGCACGGTGGGGCAGGCGGCAGCCCAGGCTTTTTCTGCCGATACGGTTCATCTGCCCGGAAATACGGCGCAGACCATGGGGAGTCTTTCGTGGTACACAGCCGACGCACAGCTGGTGCTGGGCGATCTGACGGTCAGTTCCTATGGCCCGAAGAATCAGCCTTACAGCCTGCTGATCGAGTGGGAAGGGCACCGCATCTTCTATGCCTGTGGCTCGGAGGCAGGCGAGGATATGCCTGATGGCACAGCCGATCTGCTGATCCTCGGTGAGGTGCTGGCCTGCGCCGCTCATCAGCGCCGTGCATTGTTTGCCCGCGTGACCCCTGCGCAGATCGTGGCCTGTGATGCCGAAGCCGGACATGATTTTGATTATCTGACCACTGCAAACGGCCCCACCCTGTGGCTGGGCCGCAATGAAAGCGTGACTTACATATATGAAACGAGGTGAGACCCATGGCCTATGACAACAAGAAAAAAGAGGATGGCAGCGCCGGTGTCAAAAAGCTCAAGGACGACATCAAAAACGGTACGCTGGCCCCCCTCTATGTATTCCATGGGGAAGAGTCTTATCTGAAAGAATATTATCGTGATGCCATCGAGAAGCAGATCGCAGCAAGCGGTTTTGCCGAGTTCAACATCACGGTATTCGACGGCGGCGAGTTCAATGCCGATATGCTGACCGATGCCGTCGAGAGTCTGCCTTTTGGCAGCGAGAAAAAGCTGATCGTCATTCGAGACCTCGATCTGGGCGGCGCCCGTCAGGAGATCAAGGATGCTTTTCTGCGTCTGTTTGCCGATCTGCCTGAATATATCTGCATGATCCTCTATTACGAGGCGGTGGCCTATAAGCCCGACAAGCGCCTGAATCTCTTTAAGAATCTCGAAAAGTGTGCTACGGTCGTCCAGTTCGACCGCGCAAAGGGCAGCGAACTGGTCAACTGGCTGGCCCGCCGCTTTGCCGCCCATAAGAAGAAGATCGGCACCCGCGAATGCGACTATATCATTTTCCTCTGCGGCTCTCTGATGACCAACCTGATCACAGAGGTCGAGAAGATCGCAGCCTATGCCAAGGGTGAGGTCATCACCCGGGAAGACATCGATGCGGTGGCCTCCCGTGTGCTCGACGCCAGTGTTTTCGATCTGACCGACTGCATCCTGTCGCAGGATTATAAAAAAGCACTGGCCATCTTCCGGGATCTCATGGAGCAGAAAAACGAGCCCATTGCCGTTCTGTCGGCCCTGATCCGCCAGGTCCAGCGTATCTATGCGGCCACACTGGCCATGCAGGCAGGGCAGGGGGAGCGATATATTGCCGACCTCTACAGCTTCCGTTCTTCCTATCCGGCCCGTCTGCTGATCGATGCTGCGCGCAAGACCACACCGCAGAAGGCTGCAAAGGCACTGGATATCTGCTGTAATGCCGACATCGAGCTCAAGAGCAACATCCCCGACCCCGAGCGCGTGCTCGAGCTGGTCATTCTGCGTATGGCGGAGGTGGCGGTATGATCCATCTGGAACAGGCCATTATTGTTGAAGGCAAATATGACAAGATCAAGCTGGGCCAGATTTTTGATGCTGTGATCGTGGCCACCGAGGGATTCGCCATCTTCAGTGACCCCGAAAAACTGGAATACCTTCGCACGCTGGCCCGCACCTGTGGGATCATCGTTTTTACCGATCCCGACGGAGCCGGACTTGTCATTCGCAATCATATCAAAAGCACCGTGCAGGAGGGCAAGATCTATCATGCCTATGTTCCCGATATTCCCGGTAAGGAAAAGCGCAAGCGCACACCGGGCAAAGCCGGCCTGCTGGGTGTGGAAGGCGTGCCCAACGGGCTGATCATCGATGCCGTACTGTCCTGCGGCATCGAAGAAAGCCATGTGCAACGCGAGAAGATCACCAAGAACGATCTGTTTGAGTTGGGTCTGTCGGGTCATCCCAACAGTACCGGATTGCGCAAGGCGCTGGCTGCGCGGCTGAGATTGCCTTCCAATCTCAGCGCCAATGGTTTGCTCGATGCCATCAATCTGCTGTGCACCCGTCCCGAGCTGGAAGCCATTCTGGCTGAACTGAACAGCTGAACCAAAGCCGAAGGCGAATATGCCTTCGGTTTTTTCTTGACAGAATGGTCTATAGATGATAGACTAAAGGTAGATCTATTGCCAATAGACCAAAATGAAAGGAGGCTTTCTCGTGGAAGAAATGCGTTTGGGATTGGTCGAAGCCCGTTTTGCCGATCTGATATGGCAGTATGAGCCCATTGCTTCGGGCGATCTTGTGCGTCTTTGTGAGCAGCAGTTGGGATGGAAAAAGTCGACCACCTATACTGTACTGAAAAAGCTCTGCGACCGCGGTATCTTTAAGAATGAGCAGAGTATTGTTACTTCCTGCCTGACCAAGGAAGAGTTTCATGCGCGGCAGAGCGAAAGATTTGTCGAAGAGACCTTCGAGGGTTCGCTGCCGGCCTTTATTGCCGCCTTTACCAAGCGGAGGAAGCTGTCGGGCCACGATATCGAAGAGATTCGCAGGATGATCGACAGCTTTGATGGAGAGGAGGTATAGCCGATGGCAGAGGCTCTGTTTCTGAAAATTGCCCATCTGAGTCTGGCGGCCTCCTGGCTGATCCTTGCTGTTTGCCTGCTGCGTTTGTTGCTGCACAAGGCGCCAAGGAGCATGATCTGCCTGCTTTGG